>JBFLXN010000119.1:0-8543 GCA_040755715.1 Candidatus Edwardsiibacteriota bacterium | reverse complement strand
TCAATTCTATTTTTTCTTTCTTGGACAATTTTCTGACAAAAATGGGATGCATGGTTACCGTCACCTCCGGTAACCATTATAGCACTTTTTGTCACAAAATGCAAGTAATATTTAGTTAACAAAGCACTATGCCATGGCTTTGAGCCATCCTAAGGAAGCAGTCTTAGATTCTGATTATTGGACTGCTGAAAATTACAATGTTAAATGGGTGTGGAGTAACCTAAGTTCCACCAGCAAAATTAAAGTATCAGATTTGAATGCGGTTTCCAGTATGAAATTTTTTTTACTCACTGATCTATGGGGGTCTTTGCTTTTAGGCTATCGATATTTTAGAGCATCTTACCGCCTCTATGGAATTACCGGTTGGCAACAATGGGAATACGACGGTCCAATAGTCTACTTTGATACTTTGCAGAATGTTAATATATGCGATTACCGGCTCTCTTATCATTTGCCCTATCTCGGGAGCAGATTAGAGATAGGAGAAAATATTGTAGGCGAATTTTTCTGGACACCTTGGGCCAGGACAAATGACGAGATCAACCTCTTGTTAAGATATAAAAAGGGTATGGCTAACATAAAAGGAAAAGGCTGGGGAGGTTCAATTAAAGGAGTTCTAGAAATAAAAAAATTTTCTGGTGGTCAGAAGATTTTAACTGGCGGGGGATACGAATTGGTCAGAGTTAATACCAAAGGCACGCAAGAGCAGAACTTTTACGGTGATGACCCAGGCACCCCTGACGAAAATGAAACTGGAGTATGTTTTTTCAATATACCTGATGAAATAAAATTAAAGCAACAGTCATTTAATATCTTTGTGTCATATACTTTCTAAAATGGTCTCTCCTGAATTTCAAAAAGCGGTTGACTATCTCTGTTCTTTGGTTGATTACGAAAAGAAAACTACCTATACCTATAATGCTAAAACTTTTAATCTACAGCACTTCTCCTCTTTCTTAGAGCAATTCAATAACCCCCAGAGAAAATTTAAATCCATTTTAGTGGCTGGCACAAAAGGCAAGGGTTCAACTGCTATAATGATTGCCTCTGTCCTTCATTCTGCCGGCTTTAAGACAGGATTATTTACCTCTCCTCATTTAATCTCATTTAGAGAAAGGATAAGAGTTAATGACCGATGGATTTCTGAAAAGGAATTGGTCAGATTTTTGGAAGAGATAAAGCCTTACATCAAGCAAAAAAAGTCAGAGGATTTTCGCACCGTCTTTGAAATTCTGACAACCATCGCCTTTCTCTATTTTGCCAAAAGAGCGGTGGATTACGCCGTCCTGGAAGTAGGGCTTGGAGGAAGACTTGATGCTACCAATGTGGTGAATCCGGAAATTTCCGTGATTACTTCTATCAGTTATGACCACACTGACAAATTAGGGAATACCCTCTCTCAGATTGCTTTTGAAAAGTGTGGGATAATTCGCAAGAAAGGAATTGTCATTTCTGCTCCTCAAGAGAAAGAAGCTCTGGCTGTCATTCAAACTGAATGTAGAAAGAAGAGTGCTTCACTCTTCTTGGTGGGGCGAGATGTATCCTGTCAAATTGAGAAAGTTGACCTTAAAGGAACGCATTTCCACTTCAACGGAGTTTTTGGTAAAGAAAAAAATTTATTTATTTCTCTTTTAGGAGAATATCAGGTAGAAAATGCCGCCTGTGCCTTTGGTGCCTTAAAATCACTGCAAATTGAGGGGGAAGATATTAGGAGGGGATTTACAAAAGTAGTCTGGCCGGGAAGGCTACAAATCTTAGGAAGAAAGCCTTATTTAGTCTTAGATGGAGCCCACAATGTAGAATCCATCGTAGCGCTCAAAAACTCCATAAAAAAACTGTTTTCCTATCAGAGATTGTTTCTGATTTTAGGTGTTTCCCAGGATAAAGACCTGAAGGGGATGCTCCGGGCAATAAATAAAGAAGCGTATCTTGTTATCGCTACAAAAGCCAATCACCCCAGAGGCTTGGAGCCGGAAGTAATTTTTAGTGAGGCAAAAAAATTGGGGGCAAAAGCAATCGTTTGTTCTGCCCCTCAATCTGCGGTGTCTCTGGCTTTATCTTGTGCAGAGAAAGGTGACCTTATTTTGGTAACTGGCTCGCTTTATTTGGTGGGAGAGGTGCTTGCTCAATTTTGCCACTGAATACACTGAACTCACTGAATTTAAACTATCCCTCATTGACTCCATTGTCCTCAGTGGTTTTTTTATCACATCTCTTGCCTGCTATTAATTTCCACTAGCATCCATTTTTCTTCTTCTCTCTCTAAAATCACTTCCACTTTATCTTTAAAAATTTCCCCTTCTTTTTCCAGTCTGTATTCTCTTTCTGCCAAAGCGATTGCTTTTTCTGGGTGGTTTCTAATTTCTTCATAACGCACAAAGGAAAATTTTTCTAAGAGTGTATATTTGAAAAGGTCTCCCAAGACATAACGCAGTTGTCTCTTACCGAATTTGCCCTTTTTGGGTCCACCTTTTTCAAAAGAGAGTGTTATTCTTTTTTCTCCGACAAATTGAAGAATTGAGTCCACCTCACCACTTTGCCAAGCCCGCTCAATCGTGGCAAAAATTTGCAGCACTTGCTGTTCGGAATGACTCTGGGTATTTATAGAATCCTCCTCAGCCGAAATGGCCACGGTCAGAGGGCTTAAAAACAGAAATGTTGAAACAACGAAAACAGAAAATCTGCTCATTTTTTACTCTCCTTGTAATTCCCCCTACCCCCCAAAAGGGAGGTTTGAATAGCACCCGTAATTATGAGACCTTCCTTCCGATGGCGTAGAAGATGGGCAAGAAGACCAGTCTTTCTCCCCGGGGAATAGCTATCTTCTCTTGTCTCTGATACTCTTTTAGTTCTTTTTCACTCTTTACTCGGTTCAGCGTCTTAAAGAGAAATTCCCATTCCGATTCAAATTCTTCCTTTAATTGGTTCTCATCCCAGAGAGAAGTCATCACCCCAATTTCTGATGAAAATCCTGCTTCTTTGAACAGATAGCAGAGTCGGCGACCGCATTTTGGGTCGGCGCCTTCCAAACAGAGTGAGTGGACAATCAGTTCACCGATGTTTAAGTCTTCTGGATAATCAATTCTGCCACCGTAGTCTGGTTCTGCCATCGCCAAAATCACTCCACCCTTCTTAGTAACACGGGCCATCTCTTTCAAGCCCTTGCCTTGGTCCTTCAACCACAATAAAGTGAAATGGCAATAAACCAGGTCAAAACTTCCATCAGAGAAAGGAAGACTGTGGGCATCGGCTTTTTGAAATTCAATCTGAGGATATAAGTTCCTTGCCTTCTCAAGCATCTTTTCGTCACAGTCTATGCCGATTAGTTCGCCTTTGATTTTTGAATAGAGTTCTTCGGTGATTACTCCAGTGCCACAGCCAACCTCAAGTGCTTTCTTGAAATGAGCAATCCCGATTTTGCGATATAAATGCTGGCGTAGTGGCGCAGTCCATTTTGCCTGGCGAACAAATTGTTTATGCCACTCATTTACTGTCAAAGAAGAAGACAAAACCGCCATTTCAATCACCGAAATTATAGACAAAATTTACTAGTGGAAATCCAATAGGACCTTCCCATTCTCCAGTTAGAGAATACATTAGTCCGAGTTCAGCCGCCAATTGCTTTCCAAAGAATCTCACTCCTACAATCATTGGTATCACAGACCTCTTTTTTTCTGTATAATATGACGAATAGGTCTGATAATCATAATGATGTTCTCTTTCTGTTACCTGCCAATGCCAGAGTTCGCACATAACACGAGTGTGTGGACCCGCTCTCGCTTGAAGACTAGCCGCCAACAAAAGAGGGCTGGATTCGTGTTTTTCATCAAGAGGAATGAATTTGCCGGCAAAAAGGTTTAGTCTATTGTCTTGCCCAAAACTAATTGCTCCGTAGGGCAGTCCGATACTATATTCTGAATATGGGTGAAAAAATGAGTGAAATCCGACAGCAAGAAATGTTGGGGATTTCTGAATTAATCCCCATTTCATCCCTGCATGATAAATCTGTATATCTAGTGGTCTGTAACATAAATTAACGCTATTAAGTTGGCCCGAAGATACAGACCACTGCGGGGGGTCTTAGTCCCGATTCAATCGGGACTAAGGGGTTACAATTCCGAAAGTTGCCAGTGGCAAGTTTCGGAATGTCATAGGGGCGATAGCCCCTGTGAAAGTGCTGTGTGACTCCCGAAAAAAGTTACGGAATTTATGTCACACAGCACTAGTCCGCCTGGGATTAAGGTCATTCCGCCGCTTAGCATAAAATTAGGAGCTAGGCCGTAAGCCAATTCGGTGTATAAAATCTCATAAGAGCCAAAATAGCCACGCTCTTTTCTCAAAGTTTCACCGGTGGGCATAATGAAGACCCGGGTTCTATTGGGGTCGCCCTCTGCTCCCTCTTTTAGTTTACCTTCCTGTAATCTTTCCCCGCAGTGCATACAGAAATGAGCCTTTGCGAGATTCTCAGTCCCACATTTAGGACAGACAATAGAATGAATTACTTTAAGGGAATCGGATTTCAAAGAATCGGAAGAGGCTGTGGTTTGCCACTCAGAAACACCATAAAGAAAAAGGATGAGCACAAAGCAAATGGTTATTCTTAGGTATTTCATAAATGTTCCATTTCTTTAATTTCATTTAACAAATCTGTAAAGTTGAATTTCTCAGCCACTTCTTTCGCTTCTGTCAAAAGTGATTTCGCCTCTTCAGTTTTCTGCTCTGTTAAATAGATTTCAGCCAGATACATTCTTCCCTGGGCAATGTGGTATTGGAAGTCGTATTTCCCAGCCAGAGCAATGGCCGCTTTCAATTCAGAAATACCTTCTTCTTTCAATCCTGATTCGCCCTTTGCCAAACCCAAAAAAGACATAGCCTGTAATTCTGCATCCCTCAACTTCAATTCCCTGCTCATCTCCAAAACTTTGCTTAATACAGAGATAGCTTGGGAATAACTTTTGGTTTTATAATACAATATTCCCATATTCCCTAAGGTAAAAACAATCCCGGCCCTATCACCAATTTCCTTTTGAATACTTAATACCTCATTATATAACTTCTCTGCCTCCTCGTATTCGCTTCTTTCTTCGTAATAATTCCCGAGATTAAAGAGTATTCTGCTCACCCCCTTGGAGAATCCTATGGCCTTATGGACTTCTAACGCCTTCTGAAAACAATCAAGTGCAGACTTATAGTCTTGTAGATAGGTCTGAACTTTCCCTAAAGCACAAAGCGCCATGCCGGAGCGATAGCGGTCTCCAAACACTTCAAATAGAGCAAGGGCTTCTTTATAAAGAGACACAGCCTGTAAGTAGGCACCTTCCATAAAATAGACATTGGCTAAATTATGAAGACTGCTTGCTAAAGTAAGTCGGTCATTAAAAGCTGTAGCAGTTTCTCTTACCTTTTCTAATACTTGTAGGGCTTCATCATATTTTCCTTCTAGAGTAAAGACATTGCCTTGCACTTGCAGTAGTTTTGCCTCAAGCAATCGCTCTTGAGTTCTTCTAGCCAAATCTAATCCTTTATCTATTCTTTCGTATGCTTGAGCAAAGTCAGCGGTCAAATAGTAGAGATGAGCTAAATCGTGATACAACGAGATTTCTTGATTCTCATGCTTGCCTTTCTGGGCCCATTTTAAGGCGTGGAGGAAATCACCTTCTGCTTTTTCATAACTGGCGACAATCTCCCAGACCTTCCCACGATTTTGGTAAATATGGATGATTTTGTCAACAGATATTGATTTAACCTCAAGCATTTGACTTGCTTTCCACACAAAGAATTTCTTCCTGTCTATTATAAATGGGACATCCACCGCCACAGAGAGAAAGTTCTTCGCAGGTCTTACATTTTTCCATCACAAGTTTACGCTCTCGTAAAGCTTTTCCTACCGCTGAATTCCAGATTTTCTCCCAGGAATCAGTCAGTATGTTGCCCAGTGGTTCATAATAACTTTGACAGGGAATAACTGTTCCATCTGGTTCAAGGCACATATTATATTTGGCGGCGGTGCAGGTTTTAGGACCTAAATGCAAGTTCACCGGATTCAAATTACAATATTGCGTAGGGGTATACCAGATAAAACGCATATTGTTTCTTCTCGCCGCCTCACTTATCTGGCCCAAAATTGGCGCCAGTTCTTGTTCTCTAAAGCCAATCCCCGAAGAAGGTGCCTTTCCAGAATAGATTAAACCGTTGGCGGCAAAAGTGCCTATTCCCAGTGAGTGAATGAAATCTATCGTCTTCTCCAGTTCTTCAGAATTCAGTTTAGTGATGGTAGTATTGGTAATGGTATAGACTGGCGTTTCCACTGCGTTCTTAATGCCTTCTACCGTTTCTTTCCAAGCTCCTTTCATTCCCACCATTTTATTGTGGGTTGCCTCATCGTGTGCTTCCAGAGTAATCTGGAAGTGGTCAATTCCTGCTTCCACCATTCTTTGCACCAATTCCTTATTTGACATCTTGCGACCGTTGGTCAATAAGCCGGTGACCAGTCCAATCTCCTCCGCATAAGTAATCAAATCAATCAAATCCGTTCGCAGGGTGGCTTCACCACCGGTAAAGCAGATATGGGGAATGCCAATCTCCCAGAGTTTTTCCATTACTCTCTTCCATTCTTCGGTAGAGAGTTCTTTCATTTCTCTTGTTCTACTTAGATAGCAATGTCCACAAGTATTATCACAAGCATAAGTCAAAGCCAAATCCATCCGATATGGTGCGGAAACCGGCGTTTCAAAAGGCTCTATCCGTTCAATGTCTAAAAAAGTAATGGGGCAAACATCGCTTGATTCGGCTAAAGTGAAGATTTTCTCTTTCAAACTCTGATAATCCCTTTGAAGAATTTCCGGGTTTACCCTATAGCGTCGCCGCATTTCTTTAATCATTAAATCTATTGGTTTCTCTTCAATAATATATTTGGTGATTTCAGCCGCCGTCTGATTCAGGTGCAAAACCTTAGAGGCATTAATAACTAAAATCCCTCGCCCATCATCTTCAATTCGCAGGTGCATCCGAAAACCTTGAAATTGTCCCCCCCCACGGTAGTGATAGAAGCCTTTTCCCAGTGGCCTATGTCGGGCAAATAATTTTTTAAATATTCTCATTTTTTATCCTCCACTTAAGAAAATCAACTCTTTCTTTTTCTAATTTAGTCAAATCTTGAACAACAAATTCCACTGACAATTTTTCACTAAAACCTTCTACTAGCGCATCCTTTACTTCATCAAACGAAACTTTTCTTTGCAATAGTCTTTCCACGGTAGCAGTCTTTTCTTCAATTTCCGTCAGTGAGAGATTACTTCCAAGGAAAGGAATACTATTTTTTTGTTCTCCGGCCAAAAGGAGTGAGCCTTGTTGAAGCAGAACGCCATTGATTCTCCTTTGAGCACTGCCAAGAATTTTCTTACCTGCAACCATCACTTCATAGAAAGATGGCGTAGAGAAACAAAGTAGAGACACGCCGTGGCGTGTCTCTACCGGGCGTCTCTGGATTTCCGCTTTAACCCCCAAATGCTTTAACCCTTCCACAAATGCTCCGGCAATTACGAGATAACTTTTAAGGATTGATTTACTGAACAAGGCTGAATCTGTCGTTGCCACTATACTATAGGTTAGTTCTTTCTCGTGATAGACGGCTCGTCCACCAGTAGGTCTACGAACCACCTCAATACCTGCTTTTCTGCATTTTTCCAAATCTACTACTTCTTTTATTTTCTGATGATAGCCCAAAGAAATTGCTGGTGGTTGCCAGCCATAGAAGCGCAAGGTTGGAAGCGAAGTTCCTTGACGCACACTTTCCATCAAGACTTCATCAACCGCCATATTGAAAAAGGCATCATTTTCTCCAGTTAGAACAAGCCGCCAGATTTTTTTATTCATCCGAAATTAAGATTGGATACAATTTTCCAATATTTTGAAGTGTCTTTTGTCCTAGCCAAAAATCCATACGCATATAATTCTCTTCTTAAAAGACAAGGGTCACTAAAAGTATGAAATTCATTCAATATGATGTTAACTTCTTTTTCTGAATAATAGAGGCCCTCCTCAAATTTTGAGGCCAAATATTCTAAAACAAGTAATTTAATTTTCCTCTTAGAAGGCCAAACTTTTACTCTATCTTTTTCATCAAGATATTTTTTAAATTCTGTTAAAAATTTCATACCGACCTTTCCCGTGTCTGCTGTATTTAAGCATCAGAATCTCAATAATTCCGATACTGGTAGAAGTAGTTTGCCTGCTCGCCCACCCACCGACCTGTTCATTGTGCAAGAATGCAAAGCATACGGTCGGGAAGGTGAGACTGTGGTTAAGTTTTTCACCAAGAACTATTGTAGCAAAAATAGATAAACGAAAGCAAGAAAAAAGAGCATTCCTTTTTGAAAACTGGAACGCTCTCTTTACTTTCGTGCAACAAATTGCACCGCTACATTAAATGACACGCAATCTGAACTCTTAGACTTTTAGGCTCCTAGTGTATTGTCTCATAAATATTTGACAATTTGGGTGGTAGTGTAGGCTCGCCCGTCCCGATAAATCGGGACGCCCGA
>JBFLXN010000118.1:0-8601 GCA_040755715.1 Candidatus Edwardsiibacteriota bacterium | reverse complement strand
TGGAAAAACAATCTCACTTACGACGAAAATTTCTTGCTCGCTAATTTTGCCAGACAGTCAATTTCGATTAATTTGTCAAACAAGTTAAAAAGAGCTTGACATAGTGTGTCCACGAATTAACACGAATTTAACGAATTTTTTTATTCCCTTGAGGCAGAGGATTAACAATGAATAAATGGGCATTCGTTTTATTCGGTTTAGTAAGTTTATTTTCTCAACAATTCCTTCACTTTTGTCTTCAATTCAGCTAAGTTACCTGACTTGATGATATAGGCGTCAGCTAACCAAGTAGAGAATTCCGCCTTATAAGAGGGATAGGCGGTGTTGAGAATGATTGGCACGGTTTTATCTTTTTCTCGCATTTTGCGAAGAAGCTCCAGCCCGCCGTCTTTATCTTCTGTTAGTTTAATATCCAAAATAACTAAGTTTACCCCTCCTTCAAAGAACAATTTTTCGGCTTCAGATATTTCCGTAGCGGTAATGACTTCATAACCCTCGGCTGAGAATTCTTTGTTATAAAGCAGACAAATATTTTTTTCGTCATCCACCACCAATATTTTTTTCATTTGATTTCTCCTTTTTATAACTTCTGATTGCGCAGATTTCTTAAAGAGATTATACCGATTAAAGAAATAATCTGTGTAATCTGCCTTTATGATTCCTGCCCCGACGATATGCCGGGGTGAATGTAATCAAACATTTTGCTCTTTAGAAGATGTCTTTCGCTTTTCAAATGGCAATCTGATGAGAAAGGTTGTGCCCCCTTCCTTCTCGCTCTTTACTTCAATTGAGCCACCATGATTTTGTACCACTTGATGGCTGATGGCTAATCCCAATCCTACCCCGCCTCTCTTAGTGGTATAATAGGGAGTAAAAATTTTGTTCAAGTCTTCTTGAGAAATTCCAGTGCCCGTGTCAGAAATTTCTATTTCCACAAAATTCTTGTGCTGGTGGTTTTTTATGAAAAGTTCTCCTCCTTTAGACATCGCATGGATAGAATTCTTGAAGAGGTTCAAGAATACATGGCGGAGTTGATGTGTGTCAAACCAGATTTTTGGTAAAGAAAAATCTATCTCCAGATGAGTCTTAATTCCCTTGGCTTGCATTTCCGGTTCCAAAAGGAGAATAGCTTCTTCAATAATTTCATTTAGATTTTCCTCTTGCATTTCTGGTTTAATGGAAGAAGTATAACGGAAAATATCATCAAGGGTTTCTTCCAGACGTTCTACTTCTCGTAGGACAATCCCCAGATATTTTCTGTTTGGATTTTCTAAAGGAGTTTCTTTATAGATAGAGCGAACAAATCCGCCGATAGAGACTAAAGGATTCCGAATTTCATGGGCTAAACTTTGTGCCATTTCTCCAACCGCCGCTATCTTTTCAGTTTTGACTAAAAGTTCCTGGGTGGCTTCAAGTTCCTTGATTTTATTCTGAAGTGATTCATAAAGTTGAGCATTTCTGATGGCTGAACTTACCTGGCCGGCATAAATCTCCATTAAACTAATATCATCATTAGTGATAGAACGACCACTAAAGAGATTATCTGCTATCAGAAGCCCAAGTGGTTTCTCCTCATAGACAAGAGGGACTAAGGCAAAAGAAGTGGAGCCCAAGAGTTGACATAAGAGGGGACAAAAATTTGCCTCCTTTTCAGCATCTTTGATATTAAATGATTTCTTTTCTAAGACGGTCCTAGCAAAAATTCCGCCCTCGGGCAGAGAAAGTGGAATCCTAATCTTCCTTACCAATTCATTAACAGCTTTATTGGCACTTTCGCTTTCCGGATTGAAGGCTAACTGTTCAAAGGTGCGTGGAGAAGTTTCTAATTCTTTCCAGATTTTAGAGGCTTCTTCACCCGAAGAAGGGCCAACTGCCTTTTTCCCTTCCAAGACATTTTCCTTTTCATTGATTAAGCATAGAAAGGCACGATTTAAGCCCAAGGCTTGACGAGCAGTCATTCCAGTTAAAATGATGTGGAAGACCTGGTCCAGTTGAAGTGTCTTTTGTAAAGTCTTGGTTACTTCATCAAGTATGGTTAAATCTTCTAATCTTTCTTTGAGTTGCTGATTGGTCTGAGTGAGTTCATTTTCAGAGGCAGTTAGTTCCTCAAGAAATATATCCAAAGTATTAATGATTACTTTTTCAACTTCTCTTCTTCCGGTGGCACGTTGAATCATTTGTAGAAAAAAATCACATTCACGACAACATTCTTTGATTTTTTGACGCAAACTGTGGCTTTTCCCATTGCCACAGAGGGTTCCGCCAATTAGCCAACAGCAACAGTCATCTCTGCCATAGGCAGGGCAATCAGTGCGAGAACAATTCTTAAACTGCCAGCACAATAGTTTCTTTTGAGTCATTGTTTATATTTTACCAAACTAGAGTTGCCCTTGTCAAGAAAAATCCTGTCCACCACTGAATACACTGAATGCACAGAAAAATAAGATCTTCTTTATCTTTGGATTAAAAAACTCTTCAGTGATTTCAGTGTCCTCAGTGGTTTATACTTTCCTTGCTATCTTTCTCTTCTTTTACCCAACTATGTTGTAAGAAGTGGTTTCTACCTCCATAAGGTTTTTGTTTGGGCTGTCTCTACTTTGGCAATGGTCGCGTACGGAGTAAAAATGTTATCAAAACAGAGAATTAAAGACTGGTTAAGTGAGACCTGATAGACTGTGACGAAAAAAACAATTTGTAGGGGCGTACAGCTATACGCCCCTATTTTTGTTCCCAAGAGATCTTTGTTATTGTAAAGCCATAATGTCCCCTTAACTGTAAAGCCAAATGTCCCCTATATATCTTTGCGATAGGGAAATTGCTGAACAAACTTGTTGTCATAGAAAACTCTAATCCATTTGCCAGGCAGAACATGCAAAGTGATTCTGCCGTAGGGCCGACTTCTTTTGTTGATAAACTGAGTTAATTGATAAGTCTTGTTGCCAAATTGAAAAGTATTATCATTTTTCACCGTTCTTTCCCATTTGTAGCAAAATATGTCGTCTAAATTGATATCTTTTGGGAGAGGCTCAAAAACTGAGGGGACATGTCTGTCAATGGGCTTGCATTTAGTAATTGAATGGACATGATTATTTCTCCACCAGTGGAGGTATTTGAAGAGCACTTTATTAGCGAATTTAATAGCGAGATGCGTTTCTTTTGGTAGTTTATATCTTTTTAGTTCATTGACAAAGCGGTCTTGTAAGAATCTGAAGAATCGTTCGAGTTTACCTTTTGCCTGTGGTTGAAATGGTTTGTGACGTATTAGAGTTATACCGATTTCCTCTAGCGCTCTTTCAAATTGTGTAGTCACATCCTCTTGGTCTTTATGATATTTCACATGCAATGGGTCATCTGAGCGGATATACTTAAAGATAGAATCGTTATCGGTATAGATTGCTTCTGGGAGTCCATATCTTTCTATCAGCAGTCTAACGACTTTCATGTTGTTCCAGGTGGTATCGTGTTCAAATATGAAAGCAATGAGTGGGTCACGGGAGAAGTCGTCAATAGCAACAATGAGGGGTAATTCTTTCTCTACGGTAGGTATCCACTGGTGTTCAGAAGTATCAAGTTGGATAAGTTGTCCGAAGGATTGCATTTCGAAGCGTTTACGGGGTCTATGTTTCTTGAATCGCGGCTGGTAGAGGTTTTGTTCGATAAAGATATTTCTGACGGTATTGTGACTAATTTTCTTGCCGGTTTCCTCTGTGAAGAGGTCTGCTAGGTGGCAATTATTAAAATCTGGATATTGGTGATGAAGTTCAATAATTTTCTGGCGGCTGGATTTGTCCAATTTATTCCAGGCGACCTTCTTAGAGAGGAGACTTTCGATTTTTCTGCCACTGTTAATAAATCGTCTAAAGAGTCTTTTTATTTGGCGGTAGGAAAGCCCTATTTGTTGGACTGATTCTTTAAGAGTGAGCTTAAAGTTAGCGGTTAGGGTAAGAATGTGATAACGCTTGAGGACTTTTTGTGAATAGGGTTTATTTTGTGGCATAATTGTTCCTCCTATGGTTATGGTTTGACGACGGGACAAAGATACCACGAAACAAACAGAAAATCAAACCTCGGCCCCCACAAAATCAAAACCAACTTCTTTCTCAACAAGGGGACATTATAGCTTTACAGTTATAGGGGACATTATGGCTTTACAATAACATGCTCCCAAGAAATCTTTTGACTTTTTCCCTATTTTTTGATAAAATATAAGGCAAAATGCCAAATGAAAGAGACGAACTCATTAGTGGAATAAATCTTCTCCAAATCTACTTGACTCCTGAGCAAATTGAGCTCTTTCTTGAGTATGCCAAGGAACTGAGGGAATGGAATAAACAAATCAATCTCATCTCCCGTCGTGATATAAAAAACCTAATTCCTCATCATTTTCTTGACTCACTCAGTGCCTTACGATATCTTAGGCAGTGGATAGCAGAGAAAATTTTTGAGCCAAAGGTAATTGACATTGGTAGTGGTGGTGGATTGCCCGGCATCCCCTTAAAAATTGCCTGCCCGGAAATACATCTAACCTTATTGGAATCTATTACTAAGAAGGCAAAGTTTTTGGAATACATCGTGAAACATTTGAATTTGCAGAATGTAGAAGTTATCAATCTGCGGGCGGAAGAATTTTTGAAAAACCAAAATTATCGGGGACAATATGATTTTGCCCTAGCTCGGGCGGTAGCAAAACTTAAAGAACTTTTGAAATGGTCATTCCCTCTTTTAAGAGGAGAAGGAATTCTAATTGCCTACAAGACAGACAAGATAAGAGAAGAAATCAAACAAGCAACAGCAGTTTTGAAAAGGTTAAACGGTCTAGTTAAAGAGGAAATTAAAATAACCCTGCCGATTGCTGAAAGCCCCAGAATTCTTTTGCTAATCAAAAAGAGATGAAACTTTGGCTAAAAGAGGTATTTCCTAGGTGAGAATCGGCTTTTTGCAGTTCTGCCCCAAATTTGGAGAGAAAGAAGAAAATCTTAAAAAAGTCAAACACCTGCTCAAATCTATCAGAGCTGATTTAGTTGTTTTGCCAGAACTCTTTAATACAGGTTATCTTTTTTATTCAAAGGATGAGTTAGCCAAATTCTCCGAGGAGATTCCAGAGGGACCCACCACAGAAGCACTTTTGAATCTTGCAAAAAGCCAAAGATTAAATTTAGTGGCGGGATTAGCCGAAAGAAGGGGCAACAAATTTTTCAATTCGGCGATTTTGGTTTCTTCTAAAGGTGAAGTAAAAACCTATCGCAAGATACATCTTTTTTATAAAGAGAGGTTTTTGTTTACTCCCGGTGATAAACCATTTGCCGTCTTCCAGATAGGTTCTACAAAAATTGGCATCGTCATTTGTTTTGACTGGATTTTTCCCGAAGCGATACGAGTTTTAACCCTCAAAGGGGCACAAATTATTTGTCATCCTGCCAATCTTGTCTTACCCTATTGTCAGAAGGCGATGATAACCAGGGCTATTGAAAATAGAGTCTTCGTTATTACTGCTAATAGAACGAGCTCTGAAAGAAGAGGAGGACAGAGTCTCAAATTCACTGGGAAGAGCCAAATTGTTGACCCTCAAGGACAAGTTTTGGCAAAGACTAATAGTCGGGCAGAAATAGTTAAAGTAATTGATATTGACTCGGCATTGGCGTTAAACAAAAAAATCACAGAATATAATGATATTTTCAAAGACAGAAGAGTAAGATTTTATCAGCGAATTACAGTGTGAAACATCTGACTACAGCTGTGCGAGAAGCAAGGTTAACTTGCAGTCTGGTTACAGATTTTCCCATCTGTGTAATCGTGGTTAAAAATCTGTGTTAATCTGTGGTTGACTATCTTATGCAAAACCCATTTATAATCGGCGGAAGAATTTATTTAAGAGCGATAGAAATGAAAGATTTGGAAACATTTCTCTGCTGGTTTAATGATTCTGAGGTCAGAGAATTTTTGGCAACGATATATCCGCTGAACGAAATTAGAGAAAGAGAATTTATTGAGAAATGCTACCAGGATAAAAGTTGGGTGATTTTGAACATCCTGCTCAAAGAGAAGAATCTTTTGATTGGCAATATGTCTCTGATGCGTATTGATTGGGTTCATCGTCAAGCAGAATTTGGTATATGTATTGGTGAAAAGGGATATTGGAACAAAGGCTATGGCACGGAAGCAACTAAACTCCTCCTAAAATACGGTTTTGACACACTAAATCTACATCGGATATATCTTTTTGTCTATGAATGGAATCAGCGAGGAATAAAATGCTATGAAAAGGCAGGATTCAAAATTGAGGCAATTCTTCGGGGTGCGAAATTCAAAGATGGAAGGTATTTCAATGTGGTCTTAATGAGTATTCTCAGAGATGAATGGACGAAGTGACAAAATAACCTTCACTTCGTTCGGGTTTGATTACGACGATAAAATCACTAACCGCTATCCGTCAACCGCTTACCGCTAAACAATATGCGCATAGCGGAAAGCGGATAGCGAAAAGCGATGTTTTTGTATCGCTGTCATCGTTCTTTTTATCGCTGAAATCAATATCGGATTGGAATTCCGATACTAAAAATATGCAGAACCCATTTCTTATTGGTGAAAAGACTTACCTGCGTCCTGTGGAGATTGATGACATTGACACTTTGGTCAAATGGACCAATGACGCAAAGGCTGGTAGCTTTCTGTGGACCAGCTTTCCCACCAATCACCTTCGTGAAAAAGAATTTATTGAAGAACTCTATACTGACAAAACTTTCCTTCCGTTTGTTATTATGGTGAAAAATGGTGATGTTCAGATTGGAATTACCGCCTTGCGAAAAATTGACCAGATAAATAATCAAGCAGAATTAGCCATATCTATTGGAGAGAAGGAGTACTGGGAGAAGGGTTTTGGAAGTGAAGCCACACAATTGATGATTGACTATGCCTTTAATACCCTTAATTTGCATCGCCTTTATCTTTATCTTGACGAGCGTGCCAAACATAGGCTTGAGGCCTTTGAGCAATTAGCATTTAAAAAAGAGGGCATCTTGCGGAAGGCAAAATACGAAGAGGGAGAATACCACGACATTGTCATAATGGGACTTCTGAGGACAGACAAAAGAACTGGGCTTGTTGGAGAATGAAGCGCCTGCTTGTGGGAACCCCAATTTCATCGGGGCGATTATTGTGCGCTATAAATCAGGCGAAAAAGGAGGATGCATAGATGTCTAACTTTAGTATCTCTTCAATTTCTATCACAAATGTTATTCTGTTCTTTGTGATGTTTTTGCTTTCCATTCTCGTGGGAGAATTGCTGTCTCTTTTGTTTTATCCCTCGTTATGAGTAGGATAAACGAAAGGCGCCACCTAATTAGAATACTTAAGCAGCACCATCAGCCGTCGCTACACTGGCGATGAAATCTACGGCAATCATTAACACTAACATTTTTCTTAGCATTAGTATTCCCTCCTTTCTTCGGTTCTCTTTATTCCTCCCCCGTTGCGGGGCTTAATCCAAAAATCAAAATTATCACCGCAAATGCGGGACCCCGCTCTGGCGGGACAAACCAAAGTCCGAAATTTTAGATTTTGCATTGTCATTTTGATATTTGATTTTTGATATTTAAGTTTACGATGTTATCTCACTAGAATCATCTTCTTTGTCACAGAAAAATCACCTGTAGGTTTGTGCGGTCGCATTTATGCGACGGATTTGCTATATTCGTCGGACCAAATACTGTGCGATAAATCGCACCGCTACCGCGACAACACCATCTTCTTCGTATCCGTGAAATCACCAGCCTTTAATCGATAAAAATATACGCCAGGTGCTACCGGCTTTCCACTCTCATCTCTCCCGTCCCATACCACCGACCTCACTCTTCCCTCCCCTTGAGGGGAGGGTGAGGTCGGGGTTAGGGGAGGGAAGGGAGGGGTTACCTCATTCACCAATGTCTTCACCAATTGCCCCGCTACATTGTAGATTTTCAAACTGACCGATGACTGATGACTGATAACTGATGACGGTTTATCTGTCATCTGTAATCTGTTATCTGCTATCTGATACCTTATCTCCGTGCTTTCAGTAAACGGATTCGGCTGGTTTTGATACAACTTACTATGAACTATGAACTTTGAACTATGAACTGAAGTTTCTTCCACTCCCACAGCGCTAATCTTGAACACTCCATCCGATTCATCCCAGAGAAATCCAGGTGGGCTGTAGGCAATTACCTTTATTAAGCAAGAATCTGATGAACTATCGGGAACAGTCCAGACAAAAGAAGAGTCCACGGTCAGCAGTCCACTGACCACAGAAGAAAAACTTGCGCCATTGTCATAAGAAATTAAAACTTCAAATGAATCTGCACCAGGTGGGGTAAATTTTTGCCACTTTATTGTCTCTTGTGTTGCTGGTTGAAAGGTCTCACCACCATTCGGATATAGAACCCGAACTCCTTCAATTTCCCAGACTTTGGTCTCGGAACTAATAGAAGTAAAAAATCCGGGGCTTCACCGATTTCGGTGCAAATTCTGAGTTATTTTTGGTCATTTAGAAATATAGAATTGGTCGTAATGGTCTCTTGACGAAGGTTTGATTAATTATGGTAGGCTTCCTCTAAAGAGGAGGTA
>JBFLXN010000117.1:0-8850 GCA_040755715.1 Candidatus Edwardsiibacteriota bacterium | reverse complement strand
TGGTATAATTAATGGAAAGGAGGTCCAGTCATGTATCAAAGTAAATGCTCACCAGAGAAGAAATTTGAGTTAGTGCTCCGGGCACTGCGGGGTGAATCAATAGCCAACATCTGTCGGGAGAATCAAAAAGGTTTTAGTATAGTGGAGTTGTTGATAGCTCTATTATTGTTAGGAGTTCTTTCAACAATTGGCTACTCGCAATATGTGAAGTCTAGCGAGAACGCTAAAGAAGCCAGCATTAAAGCCAATATGCACACTGTTCAACTGGCAGGGGAAAATTTCTCCACTATGGCTGAGGGACTTTATCCCGGAGGCATTAACACAACGGTAGCTCAGGTGTTGGCTCAGATAGGTATACCCTCTACCAATAATAGCGTAATTGCAGGTGCCACCAGGCCTCCTTTTCCTCCCGAGGCCTTGATTCCCGTGGATTTTGCTAATCCTATTAATCCCAACAATCATGCCATTAGAAATGGAGTGGCAAAAAAACCATTCGGTTGTGTCTACTGGCAAGGTTTTGACACTTCTGGAAATTCAGTGGGAGAGGGTGAAGCCGCCCTTAGCTATAAAATAACTGGTATGGGTGTGTATAGACCCATTGCCTTTATCCTTCAGAGTGCAAAGAAGACTAAAAATTAAAGAGGACTATGTAATGAAGAGAATATTTTTGAACTCTTTAGAGATGATTTTGGTCGGCACGGCCGCTTTCGCTGATATCCGAGTTAATACAGATACGAGTGATCGCTGGCAGGGTTACCCAGAAATCGCTGTCAACCATAACGGTTTTATCGTGGGATGGCAAGAGGAATTTGATGATAGTTCCTTCATTTTTATTCAGTGTTATGATACCGCTGAGACACCATTGGGAACTAATAAAAGATTATCATCAGATTCCTATCAAACCTTGCCTGCCTTATGCTCGCTTAGTGATTCAATGTGGCTAGGAGTGTGGATAGAGGATTATAATGGAAGATGGAATATACTTGCTCAGAGATTTAACCTAAATGGTGATTCCCTCTCTTCTGCATTTCAAATAAATGACATTTTGAGTTACTGCTATTGCCCGTCTGCCGCGGCGGATAACAATGGAAACTTCACCGTAGTCTGGATGGATTTTAGAAATGGCTGGCGAATTTATGGTCGGAGATTTCTGGCTAATGGCATTCCACTTGGCAGTGATATTTTGCTTTCAGATCTCTTCGGTATGGACCCTAAGATTGCTATGCGTTCTGATGGCAGTTTTGCCATAGTCTGGCAGAGCGATGATGGAAATATCTACTGGCGTAGATTTGACGCTAACACCACTCCGTCCGGACCTTCGGATAGAGTTAATGCACGAGCGCTAAACTTAGATTATGCCCAGCCAGCGATAGCGGTTAATGATTCCAATAATTACTGCATCGCTTGGACCAGAGCAACCATTACTGGCGTGGCTATTATGGCCCAATTCTTTGATTCTACTGGCACAGCAGTGGGGGCTCTCAATACGGTAGTAAATGAAGATACACTTATCTGGGGTGGGCACTGCACAGTAACTGCTGTTTCTGACAACAAGTTTGTTATCGGTTGGACTGACGAAAGAGATTGGGTGGATAACTACTGTCAACGATATCAAAACTGCAATCAACCTGATGGAGGAAATCTTAGAATCAGCAGTTCTTCAGGAATAGGAGAGAGATACCGTGAGAGTGTAAGACTAGCAAGTTGTGGAAAAGAAATTTTCGCCACCTGGCAGGATTTAAGGGATACATCACAGACCTGGGATATTTATGCCAGAAAAGTAAGTTATGAAGCATTAGGTGTGGAAGAATTACAGAGTTCCAGCGAGTCTGGACTAAAGCCAGCTATTTATTCCTTCAGTTGGCCTAATCCAGGACGGAATTTTAAAATTGGTTATCGCCTGGCTAATTTAAAAAAACCGGTGAAAGTTAGTGTTTCTATTTATAACATCTGCGGTCAAAAGTTAAGGGTTTTGAATGATGGAATTAAAGGTCAGGGAGAATATATCTTACATTGGGATGGCAGAAATCAAAGAGGCGTGAGTGTTTCTCCAGGAGTTTATTTCTACCTAATTTTCGGCGGCGGACTAAAATCAGCCGGCAAGTTGGTGGTGGTTAAATAAAGAAGGAATCCCTATGAACAATACAAAGCTTTCCGTAGTCATTCCTGTCTATAACGAGGGAGAGAGCATTCCTGAACTCTGTGACCGCTTACAAAAAATCCTCACCTCTTTGAATCTAAATTATGAAGTTATTTTTGTAGATGATGGCTCTACTGATAAAACCTTCTCTCTCTTAAAAGAAAGGCATAACCAGCATAACAAAATCAAGATTCTCCATTTTAATAAGAACTTTGGTAAAGCCTATGCCTATTCAGCCGGATTTGCCTCGGCCAAAGGAGAAATCATTATCACTATGGATGGAGATTTACAGGATGCGCCAGAGGAAATTCCTAACTTTTTGGAGAAAATGAAAGAAGGCTATGACCTAGTCAGCGGCTGGAAATACACGGGAAAAGGAAAGAGAAGATTTTCCTCTAAGTTCTTTAACTTCGTCACTTCCTTTTTTACCAAATTACCTCTGCACGATTTTAACTGTCCGTTTAAGGCTTATCGTCAGGAAGTCGCTAAAAATCTTCATATCTACGGAGAACTGCATCGCTTCATCCCGGCTTTGGCTTACTGGAAGGGATACAAGATTACTGAAATCAAAGTAGAGAACTATCCCAGGAAATACGGAAAGACAAAATATGGATTTGGAAGATTTATCAAGGGCTTTCTGGATTTGATTACGGTGATTTTTCTCACTCAATATATTAAGCGACCTTTGCATTTCTTTGGTCTCTTTGGTTTGATTTTTGGAGTAGGCGGATTTTGTATAGACTTGGCGATTACCGTAGAAGGATTGGCTAAAGGAAAGATTGGGCATCAAGCCCTACTCTTATTGGGACTTTTTTTAATTGTCATTGGCATTCAGTTTGTTTTTACTGGACTCTTGGGAGAAATGATTTATTCTTTGAGGGAAACCAAAGAAGAGGAACATATAGTGAAGCAAATAGTGGAGTAGAGGCAACTCTTGTGGTTGCCTAAAATAATGTCTATTTGGCACTTTGGCAATTACCGAAATGCCAAATTACCATCTTTTGTCGCGCATCCGTTTTACAAAAGCTTCAAGTCTCCTAACAATTTCTAAGACTATCGGGTCCTTTATCCAATAAAGTTTACACTCTCTTTTGGCTTCATATCTTACCAGATCAATCTGTCTTAATGAACGAAGTGTATCGGAAATTGTCGCTAAGGAGACTCCAAGTCTTTTAGAGATCTGCGAAGGTGTCATTTTCCTCTCGGCCAGTGTGATAAGAATCATATAAGCAGTAGGATTACCGAGAACACGACATAGCCGTGATGCCCGATAATGAGTTTCCCCTATCTTTTTCCTTTTCATAGTTTATACCAGAAAATTCTAAATTAAAATTGTAAATGGACATTTTGGCACTTTGGCAATTACCGAAATGCCAAAACATTGTATTACTTCAATTGCCTTAAAGGTCAAAAATTACTTCTGCGAGCCAACCATCTTTTGTCCGTTCTACTCTCAATTGATGATAAGTAACATTTTTTATTTCGGTTTTAATCTGATGTTTTGATGGGTTGATGTTTTCACCAAATACATTACTCTCTAATCTTTGTGGAGTAATTTTTTTTATTTCAAATCGTTTGAAAATTATTCCTTTGGTTTCATAAAGATAGAGTAATTCTGAAAGCCATTTAACCAATAATTGCTCTAAGTCTTCTGCTTCAACTACTACTGATTTGGTGATGTTTTCTGAAACCAAATTCAAATCAACCAGAATTTCAAACATCCCAAAGGCTGTGGTAGAGAAGAGTTTCTTGAGGTCTTTACCAAAAGCCCGAATGCCAATATCTGCGGTATGGTCAATGATTTCGTAATGAGGCATATCTTATACAAACTCTAAACCCGAAATCCCAAACTCTAAATAAATAGTTGGGGAAAAGGGACTCGTTGCCTGTTCTCCGGGAGCGCCGCTCGTTTCGTCTTACGGCATCGTGATACGGCTAAAAAGACGAAAGACAACTAACGAATAACGGAAAACTTATCTTTAAGAAACTGTCTCTTCCACAAATCTTGTGTTATATCCATCTCTCTTTAACTGATTTAAAATATCTGCCTTGTCAATTGCCTTTGCATAAGCTTCTTTCGGCTCAACAATCTTCTTGTTCACCAGTTCCATCAAAGCATCGTTGAGCGTAATCATCCCAATTTTGCGATTGGTCTGAATGATTGAGGGCAGCTGGTAAGTCTTTCCTTCCCGGATGAGATTAGCAACTGCCGGAATACCGAGCATTACTTCCATTGCGGCTATTCGGCCACCGCCAATTCGTTTGCACAAAGTTTGCGAGAGCACTCCTTTTAGAGACTCAGAGAGCATCACCCGAATTTGTTCTTGTTTGTCCGCCGGGAATTGGTCAATGATTCTATCAATGGTTGTTGGGGCCGTAGAAGTATGAAGTGTAGCAAAGACCAGATGGCCAGTCTCCGCTGTTTCCAAAGCGATGGAAATAGTTTCCAAGTCACGCATTTCACCGACCAAAACAATGTTTGGGTCTTCTCGCAAAGCCGCTCTTAAAGCATTCTTGAATGAATCGGTGTGAGCTCCAATTTCTCTTTGATTGATTAAACATTTTTTGTTTTCATGGACGAACTCAATAGGGTCTTCAATGGTAATAACATGGTCTGACCTATTACGATTGATAAGGTCAAGTAAGGCGCAGAGCGTAGTTGATTTTCCACTACCAGTAGGTCCAGTGACTAAAACTAATCCTTTAGGCAGAAAGCAGAGATTTTGGATGGCCAGAGATAGCGCGAGGTCTTCTACGGTCACGACTTTCGTGGGAATGACCCGGAAGACGCCACCTACTCCTTTGCGGTCCATAAAGACATTGCAGCGGAAGCGAGCCAGTCCTGAAATTTCATAAGCAAAATCAGTATCATGTCTTTCTTGAAATTGTTCAAGGTAGCGTTTGGGGACGATTTCAAAGATTAACCGCTCAGTATCCTGTGGTTGCAAAATAGGAAATTCTTCCAACCGTTTGATGTCTCCGTCAACCCGGATGATAGGTTTTTCTCCAGTGCTCAAATGTAAATCTGAGCCTTTATTTTCGCAAAGGAGGTGCAGAAATTTATCAATTTCGTGGACCTTGTCAGTGGTAGTTAACTTATATCCAGACTCCTCCGCACCTGCTTTAAGTGGTGCTGAAGACGGTGCCTTAGTTATGGCCGGTGCGAAGATAGCCATCAGATTATGCCCTTCTTTGTTGACAATTCCTTGAAATTCTCCAACCCCTGGTGATTGATAGATGAAATCTACTGTTGGTTGAGACATGAGAAGCTCTCGCTTTTCTGGCGGCATAACTTCAAAGAGGAGTCCCATTATTTCTTGCGTGGAAAATTTCTGTTTAGAAACTGGTTGCATCCCGGCTGGTGTCTTAAAAACCGGTTCCGCTTCAGAAATCAGATGGAGTTCCTCTGCCTTATATTGAATCATCGCTTTGAAAAAGGTATCTAATTGTGCCATTTTATCCTCCCAATTGGGTTTGTCGGGTTTGTTGGGTTTATTGAGTTTATCGGGTTTTTAGGGTTAAACTCAATAAACCAGGTAAACCCAGTCACCTCCCTGGAATGATATAGTTCACATAGTGTTTATTGATGATGTGCATTTTCTCGCCGACACACAAAGAGAAAAATTTTTCCGAGTGATTCATAAAATCAATCGCTCTTGACTTTTGTGGTGGAAGTTCCACATAGGCTATTCCTTCAAGTTCGGTAGAATCATCAAAGACAACCGTCATTGCTTCTTCCTTAGCCCCCAATTGAAATCGGTCAACATCTTGAAATTCTGAAGCCGCATCCACAATAATTTCTTTAATTCCTTCTTTGTGTAAGATTTTAACCCGCTTGTCCCCTTCGGTAGATAAAGCAAAGAATCTATCCTTCTCATTCATAAATTCCAAAACCGTCTCTTTACCAGGATGAGTCTTGGCTTGGGGACTTAAGAAAAGATTCCCCTCTAAAATTTGTTTGTCTCGGCAGACAATGCTAACTTGTATCTTCTGTCTTTGCACAGCCAAATGTTCCATATATTCCTCCTCTTAAAATTCCAATAACCAAGCCACAATAACCAATTACCCAACCTCCTTCGTTCGGAATCTGGTTATTGGGTATTGGTCATTATTTGGTGTTTGGAATTTGATGATTGGTTATTTCTACAGTCTTCAACCTCAGCGGTTCAGGGCTTCAGCACTTGAGTCCTTCATTCTTTGACGGACACAAAGTCAAAAGAACACACTCTTGACAAAGTGGTTTCTTTGCCTGACAGACCTTTCGCCCATGGTCAATCAGCCAATAACTGAATTGAAACCAATCCTTTTTAGAAATAATAACCATTAGGTTTTTTTCAATTTTTTCTGCAGTAGTGTTTTTTGTTAATCCTAATCTCTGTGATAGTCTTGAAACATGGGTATCAACTGCAATCCCTTCCACTTTGCCAAAAGCATTTCCCAAGACAATATTGGCCGTCTTTCTTGCCACTCCGGGAAGTGTCAACAAGTCTTCCATGGTGGAAGGAACCTCACCACCAAATTTTTCTTGAATAATCCTGGCCGCCGTAATAATATTTTTCGCTTTGTTATGATAGAAGCCAGTGGACCGAATTTCCAATTCAAAAGTCTCAAGATTTGCCAAGGCATAGTCCGAAGCCTTTCGGTATTTTTTGAAAAGCGAAACGGTAACTTGGTTGACCCTTTCATCAGTGCATTGGGCTGAAAGGACAGTGGCGACTAAAAGTTCCAGAGGTGTCCTGTAATTTAAGGCAATCTTTGCCTGAGGATATTCTTTCTTTAGTCTATTAATAATTTCTGTTATTCGTTTTTGTTCGCCTTTTTCCAACATTTTACCACTCCCTAAGTGCCTTCCTGAGTTCTTTTAGACTAACAGCGGCTACACCAATCTTCCCTACTTCCACTCCTGCGGCATGATTAGCAATGTAGGCGGCTTCTTTAAAATCGGCTCCAGCAGCTAAAGCCAAAGTCAAGGTAGCAATCACCGTGTCACCAGCTCCTGAAACATCATAGACCTCTCTGGCCACCGTAGGAATATGAATAATTTTATCACGCCCTTCACTTTCAAAGAGAGTCATTCCTCTTTCACCACAAGTAATCAAGACCGCCTGGGCTTTTAGCCGATGGAGTAATTCTTTTCCTGCCCGAGGCAAATCTTCGTCATTCTTAATTTTTATCCCCAAAGCCGCTTCTGTCTCAGGTAAATTGGGTTTAAAAAGTGCCACTTTTTTGAAGTCAAAAAAATAATTAAATTTAGGGTCAACCGTAACAATCTTCTTATGCTTCAGACACAAATTTATCGTTTCTTCAATGACTCTCTTTGTCAAGACACCTTTATTGTAATCCTCAATCAATACTGCATCCATATCTTTGATTGTTTGAGCCAGTAAGTTGAGTAGTTTCTCTTCTGTCTTAGCAGAAATCTCTTCTCTGGTTTCTCGGTCAGTTCTGACTACTTGTTGATGATGAGCGATAATCCGAGTCTTAATCGTTGTTGGTCTTTTCTTTTCAGTCACTATACCTTCGTAAGAAATCTTACTCTTTCTTAGTTCGTGGAGAAGATGAAAGCCTGCTCCATCGTCACCGATGACGCCGAAGAGTTTTGATTTTCCTCCAAGACAGGTAATATTCCAAACCACATTGGCCGCTCCGCCTAAATGAGAGGTCTGCCGGTTAATTTCTACTACTGGCACTGGTGCCTCTGGGGAAATGCGGTTCACGATGCCAAAGAGATATTCATCCAACATTACATCCCCGAGGACTAAAATATTTTGTTTAGCAAATCTTGAAAGAATCGGGTTCAGATGACTATAAGTAATCTTGTGCATTTTTTCCCTCCTACTTTTCTAGCTCAGCATATAATCTGTCTATTTTCTTTTGCAATTTGAGCGTGTGCTTAATCGTGGTAATCACCTTGAGATAGTGCTCAATCTCCTCGGCTAACAAGGTGCGGTCTTGTCGGTCTTTGAGCCATTTATCTAAAACCTGATAACCACCGATTTGATATTGCCAGACACCTTCAGGAATGCCTTCAAAAAACTGCTTCTGGTTAATATAAATTTTGCCTGTTTTTGCTTCATATTGGACTTTTTCCACTTTGTCATTTCCCGCTATCGGATATTTCGCTTTTGTTTCATTTAACAATGGAGATTTCAAAAGATGTAACGAAACGAGTCCCTCCCCGAGCTTAGTAAGTGCTTGAAATAGTTCGTATCTATCAGTCAAAGGCACTCTGGGAAAATCTATCTTTAGAAACTCAGCATATTTTTTGCGATAAATGTTTGAATAAAGCACTGCATAGATATAATAAAAGATTTGTTCTGGTAAAATTTTTCTCTTATATGTTAACTCAATTTTATTAACAAATTCTTTATTGAGATTTGGAGTTCTTGTTTGATATTTTGCCTGCGTTTCAAAAAGCATCATAAGACTTCTAAAAGAATGTTTTTTAGGATTGTCTTTCTTTTGATAAAGGTAAAGAGGGAAAATATGGGCTGTTTCTGATGTTTTAGAGGAAAGGAAACCTATATCTATAACATTAGTATTTGCAAAAGCGTGCCGAAAGATAGTGGCACCTCTATTCAAAAGTCTAGTGCTTTATGACATAAGTTCTTGACAAATTAAATTATTTATGATATACTACCTCCAAAAGGAGGTGGTATACTTGAAAATAAAAAATCAAGTTAAATTAAAACCAAATGAGCGAAAATTAT
>JBFLXN010000116.1:0-8951 GCA_040755715.1 Candidatus Edwardsiibacteriota bacterium | reverse complement strand
CTTGGGCTGTGAGTTTTCTCTTTGTCATCGAGACCTCCTTCTAGCTTTAATTATCCTACAATTTTACAGCCCAAATCTACACATTTTTAAAAGACCGTTTTCCTTCATAAGGTCTGAAACATTATAATTCCTACCAACATTAATCTCTCCCATTTATCGAAATCGACAAAATAAACACACGCTTTTGGACTCTTTTTGAGTTGTGTTACTTTTTTTGACGAGGTGTTTATGCTAAACCATATTTGCTTTAACCTCTCGTTCTCCATTTTTATCATTGCTCTAATGTTAGGATACCTCTCGTCATCCACCGTACCGACCATCGCAATTGTAGACCTATTTACCAATGCTAACCCTTGTCTAATAGCCTCTTCTTTTTTCATAATCAACATTTTCTCTTTGTTTAGTCATTTCGCCTAAAATGGCGGGATAGGCGAACTATTTCGGATATCCCAACTCTGGCTGAATTATTTCTTAGAACCTTCCCATTTCACTATTTTATTTCAAATTTCTAAATCTTTGGGTAAAATAGGCTCTGAATCAAAAGAGTAATTTAGGTGCTACTTCATCCCCCCCACTATCTGCATGGTCGCAACATTGACTAACTGCATCGGATATCTTACCAGAATTCCAGCCAAGAGCGAAAGAACTGCTAAAGAAGCAATAGTAATTAACATCACTGGAGTTCCTTCATGAACCCCGTTAGAGACAGAACTTCTAACGGGGTAAACATCTTTCTTCTTGGCTTCACCGAGGAAAACAGCATTAAAGAGCCTAAAGAGATAAAGCAATGTCAGACCTGCTGTGAAAATCGCCAAAGCCGCTACCCAGATTTGTCCACCTTTGACTGTGGCCATAATGACCATGAATTTTGAGAAGAATCCGCCCAATGGCGGAATGCCAATTACCGAAAGAGCACACAAGAGATAAGAAATAGCTGTAATCGGCATCGTCTTAATCAATCCCCCCATCTCCCGAATGTCTTTTGTATGAGTGGCATGCTCCACCACTCCGGCACACAAAAATAATCCTGCTTTAGCCAGACCGTGCATCAAGATAAAGAGCAGAGCACCGGCAATTCCTACTTGATTGAACATCCCGAATCCCAAGAAAATATAACCAATCTGACTTACCGTAGAATAGGCTAGAATTCTCTTCATATTATTATCAACCATAGCGGCACAAGCAGATATCAAAGCCGAAAGCATTGCCAGAACTGGAATCCAAGTATACCATCCATTCGGCAAGGTAAATGTAAAACAAAAAATCCTCGCAAAGGCATAGACGCCGATCTTTACCAGAACAGCGGCGTGGAGAAGAGCAGTAACAGTTGAAGGAGCCACACCCGCATCCGGCAGCCAGGTATGAATTGGCACTGTTGCGGACTTGGAAAACATACCGATTAGAATCAGGACCACTGCCAGAGAAGAAATAGTGGTTCCCCTCATTTCCAGTAAATTAAATGTGCCTGTCTGATTATAAATAGTGATAAACCCAAAAAGCATCACTACCGCTCCACCAAAAGTTACTAAAAACGATTTGTCGGCTTTGATTACATGTTCTTTCTCACGATAGAATCCTATCAATCGCCAACAGCAGATTGCCGAAATTTCCCAGAAGAGATACATCATTATCAGATTGGCGGAGAAGACCAGCCCCATCATTGCGCCAATAAAGAGAAGCACCATCAAATAATATTCATTCTGTTCTTCTTCGTGTTTCACATAGCCTAAGGAATAGAAAACAATCAATCCGCCGATGAATGAAGAAACAATTGCCATAAAAATAGAAAGTGCATCGGCTACAAAGACAGCGTCAAAACCATAGACTAAGGGCTTTTGAACAACTAGATTTCCTCCTTTCAATGCAAAGGGAATCAACAGAATCGGACAGAGCGAGGTCACGATTCCCAGTAAGAGAGACCAGACAGACCTCGCCTTTGACGAAATTTGTGCAACCAAAGGAATGGTCAAAGAACCCAAGATTGGCACAAAGACTGTGCTCAACATCAAAGTTTCAGTAGACATCTTTTCCTCCATCTAAAAGCGGGACAACCAGACAACTTAGTAGCCACAGATTAACGCAGAGAAATACGGAAACTGATAGAACCCCGATTAAATCGGGGTGATAGAAACTTGTAGTAAAGAACAATAAATTTCCACAAGTTTTCAAAAATTTCTATGAATTTCTATTTACTCTGTGTTAATCTGTGTAATTCTGTGGCTTTACCGAAATTCCGAGATAATAAAATAAGCGGTTCAGATACCCATGGTGTTTCTCCATATCCTATTCCGCCTGATATTTTCTTTTCACTACTAAGTCAAATAATTTACTTCTCTCAGAGCCAGGTCAGGCTATTTCTTAAAGGCATGAGCCAGAGAGAGAATCCCTACAAATGTAAAACCAAAACAATAAAGAAAGACAAAAGGAACAATCGCTAATTGATTTTCTTTAAATGCATAAAACAGAGTCCAAAAGGAATAAACTCCCACGAGAATTTCAGCCAGAGTAAGTAGACTCAGGTTTACTTGATATTTTTTCCCTCGCCAGTTATTTTCCTTTTTTGTTAAATTATATTTGGGAGTCCGCAGCCAGTCACTCTTTAAATTTAAAAGTGCTTCTAAGACCGCTCTGGTGTTAATGATACTTGAGCCAAAGCCTCCTCCCATAAGAATTGGAAGATAGAGTGCCCTTTTTTTCCAATCAGGATAGACTTCTTTTTGACCGTAAAGGTAGTAAAGTGGATAACTCAAGGCACCCAGACTGAAAATGGAAAGTGCTAAAAAATAACCTCTAGCTGGTTGACAGGTAACCTTAAGCACCAGAATGGGAAAGGTAAAAAGTGCGATGAGAAGCATCACGGGAAAGACTAAATTACCGGTTAAATGAATAGTCGCCTCAAATTTAATCGGCAATGAGAGGTCTTTTCTTTTCCAGATGAGTGGCAAAATCTTTTTGGCTGTTTGACTTGTTCCCTTTGCCCAGCGATATTGCTGATTTTTAAATCCATTTATTTCTGCAGGAATCTCTGCCGGACACACCAAGTCCTGGAGATAAATAAATTTCCACCCCTTTAATTGTGCCCGATAGGAAAGGTCCATATCTTCTGTCAAAGTATCATCCTGCCAGTTGCCAGCATCAAGGATACACTCCTTTCGCCAGATTCCAGCTGTGCCATTAAAATTGATAAATACTCCAACCACATTTCTAACAACCTGTTCTATCACAAAATGACCGTCCAACCCTAAAGCCTGCCCCCAGGTTAGTAGAGAATAGTCATCATTTAAGTGCCCCCACCGACTCTGGACCACACCTATCTGAGGGTTATTAAAATATGGTATTGCTCTTAGCAAAAAATCTTTGGGAGGAACGAAATCGGCATCAAAAATTGCAATGAATTCACCTTCGGCAAATTTAAGTCCTTCCCTTAATGCTCCTGCCTTGTAGCCTTCTCTTTTTTCTCTATGACAATATCTTATATTATATCCGTCTCTTTCATATGCCTGCACCAGACTTTGAGCAATCGCCCGAGTCTCATCAGTGGAATCATCCAACACCTGCACTTCTAATTTATCTTTAGGATACTCCATTGCACAAACGCTACGAATCAAACGTTCTACCACATACTCCTCATTATAGACGGGAAGTTGAACAGTCACCTTGGGGAATGTAGAAAGCGATTGACATTCATTTTTGAATTTCTTTTTGTTCCTACGGTAAAGGAAGAGCATTAGGTAGGCATGAAATGCATAAATGAACAGAATAAGAAGCAGGAATGTATAAAAAATAAAAAAAATTATTTCTATTGGTTTCATAAAAAATCTCAATTTATCTTGAAGGTAAATTTTAGATTAAAGTATAGAATAATAGAATAAAAAAAGTCAAGAAAAAAATACCCTTTAATCAAGATAGGCTCTCAGCCTACCACTTACTGTGGCATGCCGTAGTTTTTGAATTGCCCGATTTTTGATTTGCCTTATTCTTTCACGAGAGAGTCCTAGTCGCGAAGCAATCTGTTCAAGGGTATCCTTCTCACCTCCACCCAGACCATAATAGAGTTCAAGAATCTTTGATTCACGGGGTGTCAGAGTAGCCAAGACTGTTTTAACTTCTTCAGTTAAAGCCTTCTGTTCAAATAGCACATCAGGAGAAAGAAATATCTCACTAGACATTAACTCACCAAATCTATTTCCATTTTTGAAAGAAAGTGGACTATCCAGAGAAAATTGCCCTCCTTCTAATTTTTTTAACCCGACCAATTTTCCTAGAGGCATACCCATTTCTTTAGCCAATTCTGACTTTGTGGGTGGTCTTCCCAACTTGATGGTAAGTCTGTGGATTGTCTTATTGAGGAAATTGAGTGCTTCAATCTTATCCAGTGGCAGACGAATAGTCCTGGTGTGGTTAGCCAATGCCCTAAGAATCGCCTGACGAATCCACCAAAAAGCATAAGAGGAAAATCTAATTTTCCGGGCTGGATTAAATTTTCTCACGGCTGTTAATAATCCAATGTTCCCCTCATTGACCAAGTCCGCCAGGGAGAGTCCTCTATCTCTATAGCTGTTTGCCACATTGACCACTAAACGGAGATTGGCCTCCACCAACCTGTCAATCGCCTCTTTGTCTCCTCTCTTCGCCTGTTTAGCCAAATCTATTTCCTCCTCTAAAGTGAGAAGAGACACTTTACTAATTTCCTTGAAATAAATACTCAAAGAAGGATCCTCAAAATTTGAACGCTTAGACATTTAATCTCTCTTTCAAATGTCCCCTTTAAGTGGGATAAGCAATTGTGAGTAGTGCCCCTTTAGTGGTTGATAAAACTTGAGGCCCCTTCGGTTGGGTTAAACGGTTGTGGTTGCGCAACTCGTATCGGGATTCGTAGGACGGTTAAGGGGCAACCCAACCGAGTGAAGAAAGCCAAAACGAGCAGCGCAACCGATAAAAGAGGCTCACCACTCAATTGTGAATAATACTTAATAACAATTAGGTTGGTTTTACTGCTACAAAAGTAGTATATTCACCTCGTTTAATCAGAAATACAATCGGCTTTTTTTCACCTTTATAAGTTCTCACCGCAGATGAATAATCGGAAAGATTAGAGATAGCCTTACTTCCAATTTTCTTAATAATATCTCCTTGTCTGATTCCCGCGTCATCAGCGGCACTTCCGGCTTCTACTTCAGTAACCACTACTCCTTCTTTTTCTTTTATACCAAGCCGTCTGGCTTCATCGCCGGTGGCCTCGGCTACTTTCAAACCCAACCAAGGTTTTTCTTCCTTTTCAGGGGCGGCAGCTACTTCAGTGGTTGGCGTTTCTCCAATTTTTGCTCTTAATTTCTTCTCTTGCTTATCACGGATGATTGCTATTTCCACTTCCTTGCCAACAGGTGTCTCCGCTACCATCAATCTGAATTTTTCTACTGTGGTCACTGGCTTGCCATCAAATTTGGTAATTACATCTCCTTCTTTCAATCCGGCTTTCTCTGCTGGAGTATTCTGCTCTACTTTCGCTACCAATACTCCTTCGGTACTTTTCAGCCCTAATCCTTCAGCTAAATTCTCGGTAATCTCTTGAGGAAGAATTCCAAGATATCCCCTGACTATTTTTCCTTTCTCTACCAGTTGTGGATAGATTTTCTTGGCTAAGTTAACCGGAATGGCGAAGCCGATACCTTGACCCATAGGGTTAATCGCAGTATTGATTCCGATTACTTCACCGTGAATATTTACCAAAGGACCGCCACTATTACCAAAATTGATTGACGCATCAGTCTGGATAAAGTCTTGATAGACTGGTGCAGGACCCGGTCCAATATCTAAGCCAGTTCTTCCTTTAGCACTGATGACTCCCACAGTAACTGTCCTTTCAAGACCAAATGGATTACCTACGGCGATTGCCCAATCCCCAACCTTTATTTCATCAGAATTGCCGAGTGTGGCTACTTCTTCATCTGGTAAATCTTTGTCCAGTTTGATTCTGATTACAGCGAGGTCTGTTTTTGGGTCAGCTCCAGCCAGTTGGCCCTTGAATTCTCGTTTATCCGAAAGTTTCACCGTTAATTCGCCCCCCCCGGCAACTACATGATTATTGGTCAAAATGAGGCCCTTTTTGTCAATAATAATCCCTGAGCCCTGTCCTTCAATCCTTCTCTCCTGAGGCGGCATTTCAGGCCACTCCTTAAAGAAATCCTTAAAGAAGTCATCAAATGGTCCTTTAAACTCAAAGTGAAACCCTCCACCTGGTGTTTTAACAATTTTTTTTGTCTTGATGTTCACTACCGCTGGCATCACCTTCGCCGCTACAGCGACAAAAGGACTTTCACTGTTGGTAATAATACTAGTTGAGGGGCTTGGTGAACCTTCCTGCCTCGGTGTAGCTTTAGTGCAGGCAGTCCAATTCAAACTGGAAGCCAACAGAATCCCGGCCAAAAAAGAACCAATAGCGATTGATAAAAAAAGCCCCTTTTTGGCTCTAAAAATCCTTTCCATTTTAACCTCCTTTTGTTTCAGGAAAGTAGAGGTTAAAAATTTTGAACCCCTACTTTTTCTTTTTCTCTCCTCTATTTCCAGAATCACCTTTACACCTGAAAGATTGATATGCCTTTTGTGAACGAGAAAAGAAATGTATTCCAGACGCTTCAGGTCATTCTCTGAATAGAGACGAGTCTTTCCCTTAGTTCTGAAAGGTGTGATTAGACCTCTTTGTTCGTAGAATCTAATGGTCTGTTCGTGCAATCCCAGAATGCTGGCGGCAATACTGATTGAATAGACTGGAACATCAGGGTCTATCTTAAGCATAGCAATTCCAATAATTGAGAGATAGAGAATAAGAAGATATATGCCGACTGGAATCGTAGGAGTCGCAGGAATTGCAGGAATCGTAGGAGTCGTCACAATCCCTTGTTAATCAAGTCTCTGTCTCAGGCGGATCCTCTCTCCCACGATCACTCCGTCTCCTACGGCTTTTGAAATCTTGTGAATTTGCATTTCTATTAGTCTTTCATCTTTTGTCTGTCTTCTCTCCTCTCTATCCTTTCTATCTTACCATTGAGGCTGGCCGCTTATTTTACTTCAATAGCGATTTCCTTCGGCTTTGCCTCTTCGGACTTTGGGAGTTTAATCGTTAGAACCCCACCTTCGTAAGTAGCCTTCGCTTTGCCTGACACTACTCCCGCGGGAAGGGAAATAATTCGCTGAAATTTCCCGTAGGAGCGCTCAATGCGGTGGAAAGTCTTGTCTTTCGTTTCGGCTTCGTGCCTTCGCTCACCAGTAATAGCCAAGGTATTCCTAGAAACTGAAATTTTAATCTCTTCCTTCTTCATCCCAGGAATCTCGGCTTTGACAATAACTTCATCTTTGGTCTCCTCCATATCAACCAGAGGAGCCCATAATTCTTGAGCTAATGTCTTTCTGGCTGGAAGCCTACCAAAGGTGGTATCAAAGAGCCGCTCCATTTCTTTCTTGAAAGAAGTTAACTCTTGGAAAGGGTCCCATTGTATCAAATCCCACATTCTTGTCACCTCCTTTCACTTTATATTTTTTACACTATGTATATTATAATATCTAAAGTGAATTTTGTCAAGGGGTCTATTAAGATTTTTTTGAATTTTTTCTATAACCAATTGTAAAAACTAAAGATAGAAAAATGATTTCTTCAAATTTTTACTATCACATTTATCTTTCCTGCCTTATTAAATAGTGATGAGACCAAATCACATTTAGTAGAAAAAAGACAGAAAGTCCTACCAGGTAAAGTCTTAGCGTATTGAAAGAAGGCATAGAAATTTGCCTGTCCCTTGGCAATAACCAATTCGGCAGCAGATAGCTCATTCTGCAAATCTGTGCTCATCTCTTCAAAAGAAATGCCCAGTGTATCTGGACCAGAAATAATAACACTATCAGCTACTTCTGGGATTTGCACTTGCACCGCGTCCCTCATAATGGCGTCACTAGTAATAGCCCCCCCCCTCACCACTGCCACCAATCGCTTATCACCCGTTTCTTTGATAGCTTGCATTACTAATCTATCCAGAGCAATTTCTCCGACATTGTCCAAAACATAAAGAATTTTTTGCGCCTTTTTTATTTTTTGCCAAAGTCTTTTTGTCTCATCCACGGCTAGGCCTCTTTTTACTTCTTTTTCTAACATTTCTTCAATCGCATTTAGATTAAAGGTATAGCCGGCTCCAGCAGTGCGAAAATCTAAGTGGTTACCAGCAATTGCCCATTTTACTAGGAAATAAAAACGCTGGTATCCTTTAAGTGACTTCGCTTTGATTTTTACTCTTTTTGCTATCTTAAGCCCAATCTCATTACATTTTTTGCGTCGTCGGGCAAATGGAATTTCTATCCCTAATTTTTTTTTCAATATCCGATGGACACCGGTAACGAAATAGGAAGGAAGATGAGACTCTTTCGCAACCTCTTGGGAAAGGAAGGCCAATGCCTCTTTAACAATGACAGCCCCTTTTTTCCTATTTTTTATCAACTCATCACAAGCCTCAATCAGGTCCTCCAGGATGCAAGGAATACAGGTGACTGGAGTAGAAAGTTTGAGTCCTAGAGTCTTAGATTTGAAATCCGATAATTTCGGCATTTTCTTTCAATTCGTGAGAGAGAAATTAATTTTCTCCAGTTGATTCTTAATCGTTTTAGATAATTTAACCACTCTCTTTCAAATTTCTTAATTTGTGATAAAGAAATTTTCTGCGCCAGTTTTTTAACTGTTTCAATACCATATTCTCGCAAAATAAATTTTGCAAAAGAGCCAGCAATAGGATAAGTGACATAGTCGGGATAGAAATCAAAAATCTTTTTTTTAACTATTTGAAACGGCATAAATTTTGGTAAAATATTTGTTGACATTTTAATAGAAAAATGTTATAATACTTCCAGAATAAACTTATATTCTGGAGGTAAATATGCTTATAAAATGGCAACGCAGAGTAAAGAAA
>JBFLXN010000115.1:0-8952 GCA_040755715.1 Candidatus Edwardsiibacteriota bacterium | reverse complement strand
AATTTATCGTTCTCGCAAAGGAAAAAGAAAATAAGAATAGAAAATGTCAAAGAGCAAAAACTTTGGCTTCCCTTATCAGGAACCAGTTATATTGAAGTCTTGATTCTTCACCAGTAACTACATATCAGCTTCAGATTGCAAATTCCTTGTCTCCTTGCTTATATGTAACCATTTAGTATAATACTCTCGCGCCTTTTCCCACTCCCCTTTACTAAGAAAAACATTTCCTAAGACATGGTACGTAGCAGCCGCCTCTAAAAAATCCCCCACGGCTTTAGAGATTTTTAACCCTTTTTCGAAATGTTGCAGCGCTTCTTCCCATTCGTACCATCTCTTATAGACTACTCCTATGTTTTTATGAAGCATGGCCATACCTTTAGGATCCCCAACTTTTTCATATAATTCCAGTGCTTTGTAAAGATATTCCAGGGCCATGTCCTTAACTCCTTGCTGCATGATATTGGCTCCTAACCGATTATAACAGCGAGCCATTCCAGAAATGTCTTTTGCTTTCTCTTTAATAGCCAGACTCTTTTGCAAATATTCATTCCCTTCTTCGTATTTTCTATCAACCGAGTAGGCTACTCCAAGGCGGTAGAGCGCGTCTCCCATTTCCGATTCAGCTTCCTTTTCTTCAAAAATCTTTAGTGCCTTTTGTGAAAAATCGAGACACTGGTTTAATTCATTCCTTCTAAAATAAATCCACCCTATTTGTTCATAGAGTTTGCCTGCCTCCAAACATTCTTTCTCCTCTCCCAACACCGCTAAACCTGCTTCCAGTTGTTCCATGGCTTTGGAATAATTGGCTTTCTTATCATAAACTATTGCGGTTTTTCTAAGGAGTTCGGCGATTTTGTATTTACGGTCAGGAGTTTGAATTTGAGAAACCAGTTTCAGGGCTTCCTGGTAGGAAGAAATTGACTCATCATATTTACCAATCAAAGAAAGAATATCGCTCATCTTTTCTAAAATCTCGCTTCTCTTTCCAACTTCTTTTGCTAATTCTAAAGCCCTCTTATAAAACTCAATCGCCTCCTGATTGGCATAAGCCGCCTTGCATTTGTCACCCGCCTTCATCAAGTACTCTAAGGCCTTCTCTTGATTTTCGCTTCTTTCATAGTGGTAGGCTAAAAGGTCAGTCTTTTCTTCAATTTCTATAGTTTGGCCGATTTTTTCGTGAAGATTCTTCTTTCTCTCTGAAGCTAAACTGGAATAGGCGACCTCGGCAATCAGATCATGACTGAAACCCCAGATAAACTCTGGCTTACCTTCTTCTAAAGAAGTGGAATGGATAATGATAAAACCCTGCTTCCTCAAAGACTCAATCCGGTCTTCCAGCCACCGGCCCGGCTCTTTGATATCCTCCGGATACGGATAGACCTTCTCCAAGAGATTGTGGGAAAAGCGGGTGCCGAAAACTGAGGCGACTTCAAGAATTTCCTTGGCATCTTCATCCAGGCGGTCTAATCTGGAGAGCAGAACCGCCTTTACTTCCTCTGGAATTTCTTCCACTCCTGAAGCCGCGGCCTCTAAGATTGATTTCACAAAGAGCGGATTACCGTCTGTCCTTAAGATCTTCTCAAAGACATCGGCGGGAAGCTTTTGGGCTTCAATCGTCTCTCCAACTTTAGCGGCCAGAGTCAGACAATCTTCTTTATTAAGTCCTGAAATATTTAATTCTTCGTAGTTTGGCCTGCCTTTCCAGGGCGAGGTAAATTCTTCAGGTCGATAGGTAGCCAGAACAATTATTTTCTCAGAGCCCAGCACCTTGCCTAAAAGCTCTAAAGAGGCTTGATCCATATAGTGGAGATCTTCAAAAGCTAAAAGGAGCGGTCCTTTGAGAGCCGAAAGCAGATGCACCATTAAATCCTGTAGCCGGGACTTCCTGCCCTCGCTGCCCAAAGAACGGGTGACCTCGTTTTCCTCAATCTTTAACTCCGGCAGAATATCGTTTAAAAGCGGAGCAAAATGGGCGTACTGTTTAGGGATTTCCGTGATTTTTAGGATTTGTTTTATTATTTCCGCCCACGGCAGATAGAGCATGGACTTGCCATAGGAGGGACAGGCGGCTTTTAAGACTAGATAGCCTTTCTCTTCAGCCAGCTTTACCGCTTCTAAAAAGAGCCTAGACTTGCCGATCCCCGGCTCACCGGCTATCATCAAGACCTTAGGCGGTCCTGCTTCTAATTTTTTCTTAAACCAATCCAGCTCCGAAGCTCGGTTAACCAGCGGAATCTTCTCTTTTTCAACCACTCTGGCTTCACCTTTAATCTTTATAAGATTAACCGGCTTAAGGCCTTTAAGCTCAACCTCAGGCATCTCCTCAACTTCAAAGCCAGCCGTTTTTACTTTAGCCCAGGTTGATTGGCCAGCCAGCAATTCACCCTCTTTAGCCTGGCCCATGACCCTGGCCGCTAAATTCACGATATCGCCCATCACGGTATATTCTTTTCTATCTTTAGAACCAACATTGACCGCAAAGACGCTTCCGGTTGAAACGCCACATCTGGGGGAAAATTTTACATCAAACGCTTTATTAAAATCTTCAGTCATTTTTAAAAGCTCCATTCCAGCCCGCACCGCTCTCTCCGGATCATCAGTGTGAGCCCTGGGCGCGCCGAAGAGAATCATGAATTTTTCACCTGCATCCACCTTGTCGAGCGTGCCGCCGTATTTTTCCACTATTTTTTCAACCCTGAGAAAATATTCGTTAAAGAGCGTCGTGGTTTCTTCCGGCGTTTCAAGCATATTTTCTAATCCTTCAAGGTTTAGAAAGAGGACTGTGGCTAATCTGTGCTCAGCTTCCACCCTGGGCCTGAAAGGATCAGCTTTAATTTTTTCAAAGAGCCCTTCCGGCAGATAAGGCTTGAGCCGGATGATTAAGGTTTCAATCTTTTGACTTTCTTCTGGAAGGGAAATGGCCTTGGCCGGCATCGGCTCAAAGTGTAGCTTTGGCTCGATCTCTTTCTCAAAGGCCAGAGCTCGATTGACGGCTTCTCCGCTGACCAACTGTTCGATTCTTCTCTCCTGGGCTCCTACTTCTGCCAGAAGAATCTCGCCTGAAGTCAGTCCTAAATGAATCTTGAAGTCTTTAAACTCTTTCATGGCTTCTTGTATTTTATAAGCCACTGAGGCGGCCCGCTCGTTTCTTTTTTCTCCCAAAAACAAGACCAGGACCGCGTCTCCACCAAACTTAGAAAGTACCCCTTGATAGCCTTCGATGATGGAAAGCATCTTTTCAAAGTAGGAATTGACTTTTCGGGTCAGCTCCTCAGCACCGGCCTGTTTTAAAGTTGAGAGCCTTTCGGTGAGAGCCGTAAAGCCTTCGATATCCGCATAGAGCACTGCGGCAGAAGTTAGAGTTCCCTTGGGTGAGAAAGGCAGGGGCCTGGCTAGAATCCTGCCAGTGATGTTTTCAGGGATGTAGGAAAGCATGGTCTTAAGGAGAGCCTGATTAAAAGTAAGACTTCCTCCTCCGCTTGACTTCATTTATTTCATTGCCTCCCTAAATCAGGGTGTTAATTTAACCACAGCCTCAAGAATCATTAAATTCTTATCTTTGTATCCTTTGGAAATTGGACTTAATTTCTTACATGTTTCAGTTATGTCGCATTCAGCACAGGACCAAAAATCCTTCTTTTGACAGCATTTTCTGATTTTGCACTAGGGATTACCACCTCCACCCCTGCATCCCTTTGGGCAGCGGAGTATTGCCAGTCCATCTAAGGATTTCTTAAAAGGTTCGTATTTACCCAAGAAAGGTATGTCGGCTGGAAACTGATAGAAATTTATTGAAATTGATAGAAACTTGTGGTAGAGAACAATAAGTTTCCATTAGTGGTCTGTCGCATAAATATTTGACAATCAGGGTGTCAAGAAAAAAAGACCTAATGTCGAAATATGAGTAGCCCCGACATTTATGTCGGGGAAAACTAAAACCCTCACCCCCTTCTGTCCCCCTCTCCCCGACTTTGTCGGCGAGAGGGAGAAACAGGGGGGAGTGGGTCTCTTTCAACCCCGACCTAAAGGTCGGGGCTATTAAAAAACAACTTATTTCCTAAAAATAAAGGCCTCATCCTGTCAAAAATAATGCGACATAGCACTAGGTTTATCTGTGTTTATCAATGGCTAAGATTATAGTGCTATTTTAATTATAGCAAAAATAAAAAGACGAAAGCAAGGAAAAAACAGAGGGCATTCCTTTTTGTAAACCTGTCCACCATTTTTGTGGCGGATTGGAATACCCTCTTCATTTTTTCGCCTTTTAGTCTCTTAACCTTTTAGGCTCTTAGGCTATCTTATCACAATCATCTTTTTCGTCGCTGAAAAATCTCCTGTGGGTTTGTAGCGGTCCCGATTTTATCGGGCGGATTTTATTTGCCGATCAATCGTAGTGTAGCCCTTTATGGGCGTAATTTTTTTACGGGGACAAGCCCCTACACTACCTCACTAAAATCATTTTCTTTGTCGCCGTAAAATTACCCGCACTCAGCCGGTAGAAATAGACGCCAGCCGAAACCTGCTTCCCGCTTTCATCTTTGCCATCCCATACTACCGCTGACCGCTCACCGCTATCCGCATTCCGCATAATCCCCTCTTGAGAGGGGGTAGGGGGTGTGTAATATTCTCCAATCCGCAAATCTATTGTTGTAGAGTCAATTTGTTCTTCGCTTGGTTCAGGTTCTATTATTAGATTCTTCTCTTTGAGAGCCGTCTTAATATCTACATCGCTAAGAATCACTCTATCTCCTCTTGGGGAACCCAGATTTTGCGAGAAGTAGAAAAGGGTTCGCCTGGAATACCGATAAGTACTTCTTCCCCTTTCTTTTTGTAGACATCTACTTCTAATCTTTTTTTGTCTCTGACGCTTTCTTTATCAACAATCGCCGAAACAGTATTTCCCTTTATGTTGAAAGAAACTATCTGCTCTCCCTCAAACATTCCATCTTTTACTTCACATTTTAATAACCCTGTCCAATTTTTCTTTTTCATAAAACATTACCTCCTTTCCTCGCAAGAACGGAAAATTAAATAGGTTATTAAAGCAATAAGCTATTAAGTTGTGGGGTAATTGAGTTAAGAAAATATTGGGATTACTGCGTAATGTTACAAGCAAAGAGAGTTACTATGATTATTCATTTTACAAATTCTCCTCTTCAAAAACGTCCGTAAAGGGCTACGACTTCAACATATCATTCCTGTAATTGTTTAAATATTACCACATCCCGCTCTTTCTTATCAAGATTTTTTTCTTACCAAAAATTTACCGAAATTCAAGAGAAAAATGTGATAGAATTTAGCACGAAGACACGAAACATTATACATTTTATCATTCTACACTTGTCCCCATTTACCCTAACTCCGAGACCAACATTCCCACCACAATCAACCCTGTACCAATTATGCCATAGAAACCAATTCGCTCACCTAAAGCAAAATACGCAAGAACAGAAGCGAAAATCGGTTCCAAGGTATAAACAAGCGCCGCACGAACGGCGGTGGTCTCTTTTTGAAATCTAAACTGAATCCAAATCGCTAAGGAGGTAGCAAAGACGGCGGTAAAAAGTACTCTACAAACAGTTTGCTCCTACGGAGCAGATTGAAGCCTCCAGGCAGGCCCTCGGCCTTGCCGAGAGGCAGGCAGGGCGTCGTTGTAAAGGCAAAACAGGCTTATATTATTGTGCCAGAAGGTCGCCGACTTGCCAAAGCCACTTTGGCGACGGCACGCTTTCAGGCAGATTTTGAGCCAAAATTTAACAAAGCACTGTCCACAGATTGCTAAAGAAAGAAGCCGCAGATTACACAGATTAAGAAGTTAAGGGTGTGGCAATCTATGGTTCCTTATGTTGCTCAGGGCAAAAGGCGGCCAATCACGGCCAGAATTAAAACCCCACTGATGAGAATAAGAGCGTTTATCTTATTGTTTGCTCTGTGTGTCTCAGGGATTAAATCCGAGACAGCAATATAGATAAAAGAGCCCGCGGCAAGGGCTAAGAGGAACCCTAAAAAACTTTTTGAAATCCAATACAAAAAGAAAGAGGAGATAATCGCCCCAAATGGAGTGGCCAAGGCTACCAGAAGTGAGTAACCGAGCACTAATCTCCGCTTCATCTTTGAATGCAACAATATCCCGGCGGTCACCAAACCTTCGGGTATTTCATGTGAAATCACCGCCAGAGTGGTAAGAATACCTAAGCTACGGCTAGCAGAAAATCCTGCGGCAATGGCGATGCCATCAAGAAGAGAATGAAAGGTCAAGCCAATTACAGAAACAACTCCAATTCGGTGAATTTCACAGAGTGGTTCAGGACAGGGATGAATCATGATCAAGTTTTCCATCAGATAAAAGAGAAGAATCCCACTCAAGATTAAAAGCGGACTCTCTTTGTTCAATGCCAAAGACTCGGGAATGATATGGAAAAAACTGGTAGAAAACATCGCCCCGGCGGCGAAACTGATCAAATAGACGGAATATCTCTTTGCCAGTTCTTCACGAGAAAGAACCAAGAGTGTTCCGGAAATAGTAGCCAGTCCGGCTAAACACCCATATAGAGAAACAGTGGCAAAATTCATTTCCCTAATTTTTTATGGTTCCCTGACAGGATTAACAGGATTTTTATTTTTCACTATGATTTTATCCTGTAAATCCTGTCAGAAACATTTTTGAGTTCACGGCTTTGGTAATTCAAAGTCTGGGCTCTGAAGCGTTTTTCGGTCTAAATCTTCAAAGTGAAAGTCTCTCCCCTTGACATTCAGCTCCTGAAGCCGATGGACATCGCAAGGTCTGGTTGGCTCTGTGCCAGCAATGAAAACTTCAGCATGAGTCTTAGGACAGGCTTCTGTAGCTAAAAGCCCGGACTCTAAACAAACATTTTTGATAATAATCCCATCCGGGATAGGAAAATCACGAACTGGTCTTCCGGCCAAGCTTGCTTTCATAAAATCTACCCAGATGGGCAAAGCCAAACCGGCTCCAGTAGCACCTTTAGCAATCGTCTTCTTTTCATCAAACCCCACCCAAACTCCGCAAACCAGGTCAGGCGTAAAACCGATGAACCAACAATCAGTATACTCATTAGTAGTGCCTGTCTTTCCAGCCGCTGGTCGACTGAAGCCTAAACTTCTGGCCCTAACCGCCGTGCCAGCATCAATCACTGTCTGCATCAAGTTAGCCATTATGTAGGCTGTCCTGGGATTGAGCACCTCTTCTAAATAGGAATGGTTTTCTTCTAAGACATTTCCATTTCTATCAATTACTTTTTTAATATAGAGTGGCTCTGCCTCGATTCCCTGATTAGCAATAACTCCAAACGAAGAAGTCATTTCTAACAGAGAAACATCAGCACTTCCCAATGACAGAGAAAGGACAGCGGGTAGGGGGCTCTTTATACCCATCTTTCTTGCATAGTTAGTCACGGTGGTTGGACCAACTTTTTGCATTAACCTTACCGCCGGTAAATTCTTTGATAAAGCCAAAGCCCTTCTCAATGGAATAGAACCCTCAAAAGATTCATCATAATTCATTGGTGTCCAGGACTCACCACTTCCGTCATCAGTTAGAATAATAGGGGCGTCAAGTATAACATCTGCAGGAGTAAAACCATTGTCCATTGCCGCCGTATAAAGGAAAGGTTTGAAGGCAGAACCTGCTTGTCGCTTTGCTTGAGTCGCTCTATTGAATTTGCTCTGAAAGAAATCCCGTCCACCAATCATTGCTTTAATCTCACCGCTTTGAGGGTCTATGGCTACCAAGGCTCCCTGCAAATAAGGCGTCTTTCCGGTGACATCGGCTTCCCTAGGCGAAAGATGAACATCTTCTCTCTTAATCTTAAATCCGTATTCTTTTTCTATCTTTGAAAGCCAGTTTTCCAAAGCGGCGTTTGCCATGCGCTGGTATCTCAAATCTAAAGTAGTATAGACAGACATTCCTCCTTGATAGAGAAGATTAGCTCCATATCTTGATTCTAATATTTTTCTAATTTCTTCTACAAAGTAAGGAGCGTCATTCAGACGCAACTGGCGGGGATGTAAATTCAAGGAAGCATTTTTAGCCATTTCTGCCTCTTTCTTGGTCACGGCCCCGATTTCTACCATTGCCTCAAGCACAGTATTCCTGCGATTCAAGGCAGTCTGAGGACGGTCATAGGGAGAATAAATGCTCGGAGCCCTGGGCAATCCTGCCAAAAGGGCTGCTTCGGCTAAAGTGAGGTCTTCCACATGTTTGCCCAAAAAAACCTGGGCAGCCGCCTCAGCTCCATAAGCACCACTACCGAAATAAATTTGATTGAAATAGAGTGCCAAAATTTCATCTTTGGAATAGACTCTCTCAATTTTCAGAGCCAAAAGGGCTTCTTTTATCTTTCTAGAGATGGTTCTTTCCTGAGTGAGAAAGAGGTTCCTGGCTAATTGTTGGGTGATGGTGCTGGCTCCTTGCCGGATTTTGTGGTGTCTGAAATTTACCCAAGCCGCCCTTAAGATGGCAAAGAGATTAATCCCCCAGTGTCTTCTAAACTGTCGGTCCTCAATGGCTATGGTAGCATTAATCATAGAAAGCGGAATTTTTGACAGAGGCACCAAGATTCGCCTTTCTTCACAGAACTCGTAAATCAATTCACCATTGGAATCGTAAAGTTTAGTCCCTTGCTTTGGTGTATAGTCTTGCAGAACTGAGGTTGGTGGAAGTCCCCTCAAGAAAAAGGCAAAAGTGCCTAAAGCCATTCCGGCTGAAAAGAAAAACACTCCACCAATAAGGAAGTATATTTTTTTGATTCGCATAATTTTATTATAAAATAATGGAATACGAAAAGTCAATAGATTTTTTAAAGAGTGTCATTTAAAATTCAAAAGTGAACTCTTTTTAGCGAATTTAAAGTTCAAAAGTGAACTCTTAAACTGCTATAATCTAACCCAAAAAGGAGGGTTTGGATTATGGCAAAACAGTTGCATAAGAAA
>JBFLXN010000114.1:0-9121 GCA_040755715.1 Candidatus Edwardsiibacteriota bacterium | reverse complement strand
TTTGATTAATTTTTTTTCATGATTAGATATTATACCGACTTTATCAGATTTTTCAAGTTTTTTAAAATATCTCATTGAAATTTGAGCCGCTGAAAACTGCTCAAATTCATTTTGCATATAACCACTACCTTCTAATGCAATTGGGGTTCGTCAAGGAAAAAACCTTACTACGAATTTACCAGAACTAATTGTGTAATGTGAAATGTTTGATGTGTAATGAAGAACATGACGATTATAGTGAGCAAAGCCGAACGAAGTGAGGGTTATCTTGCCAGGGGGAATTATGAATACTAGCAGACAAATGACCATCGCCGAGAAAATCTTAGCCAAGGTTTCCGGAAAGAAAGAAGTAAGCCCAGGCGAGATTGTGAATGCCAGGGTAGGTGTGGCTATGTCACACGAAAATACCGAAGTGGTCTTGAAAAGTTTTAGACAAATCGGCGTTGATAAAGTATGGGATGCCGAAAGAATCGTCATCCTGTTTGACCATCGCATTCCACCCGAATCAGAAAAGACCGCTGCTACTCACAGAAATGTCCGGACTTTTGTCAAAGAACAGGGAATCAAAAATTTCTATGATATGAAAGTCGGCATTTGCCACCAGATTCTTTCGGAAAAAGGCCATGTCCGACCTGGCGAGTTAATTGTGGGGACCGATTCCCATACTACCACGCATGGTGCCTTTGGGGCTTTTGCCACTGGCATTGGCGGCACGGAAATGGCCGGTGTCTGGGCGACTGGTGAACTCTGGCTGAAAGTTCCAGAAACCATCAAAATAGTAGTGACCGGGAAATTTAAAAAATGGGTCGGGGCCAAAGATTTGATTCTTTATCTCATCGGTAAAATTGGGGCTGATGGTGCTGATTATAAGGCAATAGAATTTTACGGGCCAGTAATCTCAGAAATGAGTATAGCCTCAAGAATGGTTCTTTCTAATCTGGCGATGGAAGCCGGAGCAAAAGTCGCCTTTGTGCCACCAGATGAAAAGACCGTCAAATTTGTGAAGTCAAGAACTAACAAACCGTTTGAGGTAATCAAAGCAGATGCCAATGCTATTTATGAGAAGACCATAGAAATTGATGTTTCTACTCTTTCGCCGCAGATTGCTTGTCCTCATGCAGTAGATAATGTCAAACCAATCAGTGAAGTGAAAGGAATACCCATTGACCAAACATTGATTGGTTCTTGCACCAATGGTAGATTAGAAGACTTGGAAAATGCCGCCAAAATTCTCAAAGGGAAAAGGGTTGCTGAAAGTGTCCGATTGATTATCATTCCTGCATCCTGGGAGGTCTATCTGGAGGCAATGAAAAAGGGATATTTAGAAGTATTTATTAGAGCAGGGGGGGTAATTATCAATCCAGGTTGCGGGCCCTGTCTCGGGGCGCATCAGGGGATTTTGGCGCCGCAGGAGAAATGTATTTCTACTACTAATCGTAACTTTCAGGGAAGGATGGGTAGTCCTGAATCAGAGGTCTATTTAGCTTCGCCAGCGGTAGTAGCTGCCTCAAGCTTGAAAGGAATCATCAGCGAACCGGAGTGAGGTAAAGTTCCCTGTATAGTGAACAAGAAACCTATTGAATCCTTTTTCTTAGACAAAGAAAATTTTCAAAAAGAGGTAAAAGACGCTATCTAATCATAATTATTATGATTAGGTGGATAAAATGAGAAAATTGTAAAGAGGTAATCAATGACAAATGAGAAACCTTTGTCTTCATTAGAAGTTTCTGAATTTTGTCGGTCAAGGGAACTTGAAAAACTATATTTAGAAGATGAAAAAGGGGAAATAAGCCTTATTATTAGCCAGTAATCTGTTTTATTTATGTTACAAAGCAGTATAATCGCACCGACAAAGATTAGGAGGATGCAGAAATGGAATCATTTGTAGTCAAAGGTAAAGTCTGGAAATTCGGCAATGATGTTAATACCGATGTGATTTATCCTGGAAGATTTTTAAATGTGACTGACCCACAGGAATCCGCCAAACATTGCTTTGAAGTAGTCTATCCAAACTTCATGAAAGATGCCAAAGCCGGAGATATTATCGTGGCTGGGAAATACTTCGGTTGTGGCTCTTCCCGAGAACAAGCGGCTGCCTGCCTGAAAAACTTTGGCCTTGCTGCCGTCGTCGCCGAATCCTTTGCCCGCATTTACTATCGCAACGCTATCAATTTAGGATTGCCAATCCTCATCTGTCCGGAGATTTCAAAAAAAGTAGAACAAGGGCAGGAAATAGAGGTTAATCTCCGGGAAGGAATTGTCAAGAATCTTAATACCGGTAAAAATATTAAAGCCATCCCGCTCCCGGCATTTGTTCTGGAAATGCTGGAAAGCGGAGGATTGATTCCACATCTAAAGAAAAAGCTTAAAAAATAAGAGTTTGTTGGGTTTGTTGGGTTTGTTGGGTTTGCCGGGTTTCAGCCAGAGGCTGACCCGCCTTTGGGGGGAAACTCAATAAACTGGGTCAACCAAATATATGATTGAACAAATTAGATTAGCAATTAATCTCAAAAATTATTTATTGACTTTTATTCCCATCTTTATTGCCACGGATGTAATTGGCAGTCTGCCTATTTTCCTCAGCTTAACCTCCAACTTGAAAGAAGATGCTAAGAAAAAAATTATTCATCAATCTATTCTGACTGCCTCCTTAATTGCGATTGGGTTTATTCTCTTGGGAAGATTTCTCTTCTGGATTATGGGTATTAGCGTTAATGATTTCTTAATTGCTGGTGGTATTCTTTTGTTCTTACTTTCAATCAAAATCTTGATGGAAGAATATAAGGAAAAAGGAGGACATCGGTTGGAGATTGGCGTGGTTCCATTAGGAACGCCGCTGATTGCCGGACCAGCCCTCTTGACCGCAAGTCTGATGTTGACCGGCACTTATGGTTTCATACCAACCTTAGTTTCAATGTTAATCAATATTGTTCTGGCTGGTTTTACCTTCTCCAAGGCGCAGAAGATTACCAGAATTCTTGGAGTTAATGGGACTAAAGCCTTGGCCAAGGTGATGAGTCTATTCTTGGGCGCCTATGCGGTAATGATGGTGAGAAAGGGAGTGATAGAAATATTAGGTGGCAATTGCCACAAAAATATGACTTTTTTCTGTAAGCCATTCTTAATTGTAATAGATTCCGTTTGTCAATCTTACTTTTGTAAGTTGTGATGCGATAGAATGTTAGAGATGCCGGCGAAATAATTCTAGAGGGGTAATGGCAGAAAGGCATCTGACTTGCTTATCTCTTATAGTGGGAGGTAAGCAAGATGAAAAAGATAGGATTGGCAATACTAATAATAACGAGTTTCTCTACCTTTGGTTTTGCCGGAGAAGTAAGAAGGGGACAATATTCAGCAAGTGCTACACAAAGGGTGGCAATTCACATTCCTCAATATGTTAGAGTGACAGTCAAGGATGATAGTGGGGTAGAACCCGAGCACAAAACTCAACTAAAAGTTAGTTATCAAACGAAGACGGAAAAAATAAATGGTGAGAAAACTGAGGTAATTCTTTATACTGTTACCTCAAAGGAATAGTGATTTAGCTAACTACCTAAACCTCTAAAACCCCTACCTCCGTTCTACCGTTTGTCCTACGACATTCAATACTTCTTTTCCTACCTTCTTCAACGATTCAAAGACACCAATTCCAGAAATGGCTACTGATTCAAAATAGACAACCTTTCTCGGATTAACGGCACTTTCTAACTCCTCAACAGTAGAAATGTTGGGTAAGTCCCTTTTATTATATTGGAGCACAAAAGGAACTTTCTCTAACGACAATCCATACTCAATTAAATTCTCTACTAAATTTTTCATACTTTCAATATTCTCTTCCATTCTCTCTCTTTGTGAATCAGCTACAAAGATAATCCCATCTACTCCTCTCAACACTAATTTCCTTGAGGCATTATAGAAGACCTGTCCTGGGACTGTGTAAAGATGAAAACGAGTTTTAAACCCCTGAATTGTTCCCAATTCTACGGGCATAAAATCAAAGAAAAGGGTTCGGTCAAGCTCTGTGGCTAAAGAGAGGAGTTCTCCGCGATTTTGAGGAAGAAGTTTTGAGTGAATCCATCTGAGATTGGTCGTCTTTCCACCCAAACCTGGTCCATAATAAACAATCTTACAATTTATTTCATTAGTAGCATAATTAACGATAGACATCAGACGTTCTCCTTTCCCATTTCTTTCATTTCTAATTGATACTGAACCATAATAGCCTCGGCCAATTCCTGAGGGTCCAATTGATAGTCTTGTAATCCCTGCCATTTTTCGGTAAGACCCCAGCCTGCCCCTGCCTTTGGCAGAAGACCTTCCTGACCGAAGGCTTCGCTTCCTTGAGCAACGGACAGGTTGGGGATGGAAGATATTTCTTGAGATTTAAGTGGCAATCCTAAATAGATTAAGCCAGCATTTCCCATTTGGCGAACGATACTTAAGGAAACTCGCCGGTCGCTGTCAAAAAGGTTCACACCCCAACGCTGGATAATATCACCCTTCAAACGATGGTTAATTTTTTCCCTCACAATCTGAACTAAAAATCGTTGATGTAACAGTATTTTTTCTAAATCACTTTTAGGACATTCCATTAAGAAATGAAGCACTTCTTTCAGAAAAATTCCCTTCCATTTAATAGAACCTTTCAAACTGACCAGGGCATTCCCTTCTATTCCAAAATAGCGACTAAGGAGGCCTGGAGTAATGTCTGCTTCGTTAAGAGCAATTCTTTTTTTGATAAATTTTATTTGCAATTTTTACTCCTCACGATAAATTACTGATGTCCCTTGAGATTCCCAGATTTGAATTTCTTTGACTCTACCTCTTTTTATTTGGGGTTTTAGTTGAAGATAAATCCACCGGGCGATATTTTCTGAACTGGGATTCTCTTTCTTAAATTGAGGCAAAGTATTTAGGTCCTGATGGTCTAAAACAGAAACAACCTTTTCTAATTCTCTTTTAAGACGGCGAAAGTCATAGATGATACCGAGACGATTGATTTTTTCCTTTTCTATAGTCACCGCTACTTTCCAATTGTGTCCGTGCGGTCGCTCACAACTGCCTCGGTAACCTCTTAGGTGATGACCAGCCGAAAAAGATGTTTCTACCTTGATTTCAAACATATCTTATAAAGTTCCAGGTATTTTCTGGCCGAGACTTCCCAGGAAAAATCCTCCCGCATTCCTTTTTTTATTAAGCCCAACCATTCTTCTTTATTCTCATAAACCTTAACCGCCATTTTCACCGCTTGAAGTAATGTTTCTGAAGAATATTCGGCAAATGAAAAGCCATTTCCCTCTTTCATTTCTGAAGAGTAGTTTTGAATAGTATCGGCTAATCCGCCAGTGGCATGCACAATGGGAATCGTTCCATATTTGAGAGCAATCATCTGGCCGAGACCACAGGGTTCATAAAGTGAAGGCATCAAAAAGAAATCAGCCCCGGCATAAATCCGGTGAGCCAGAGCATTATCAAAACCCAAAACGAGTGTGAGTCTTTGAGGGTGTCTTTCCTTTATTGATTGAAAGAGTTGGTGATATTTTTCTTCACCAGTGCCGAGAATAATCATCTGAATATTCAATTGAAAAATCCTATCAATGCATTCAGCGAGGATGTCAAAGCCCTTTTGGTCTGCCAGACGGGAAATAATACCAATGAGAGGAATCTTTTCGTTAAAGGGAAGTCCACTTTCTTTAAGAAGGCTTTCCTTCACCAAATATTTTTTCTCCACTGATTCTGTAGTATAATTCGTTGGTAGGAATTTGTCTGTAGCCGGATTCCACTCGTTATAATCAATTCCATTAAGAATTCCTGAAAGTCTTTCCTGTCGCACTCTTAAAACACCTTCCAATCCACATCCGTATTCTGGGGTTAAAATCTCTTTACTATATCTTTGACTAACAGTGGTCACATAATCGGCAAAGAGAATACCACCCTTCATAAAATTCACATCACCATAATATTCCAAACCATCAATGCTATAAAGCTCATCTGGCAAGCCGGTCAAAGGAAAAACTTCTTTAGTGAATCTCCCCTGATAAGCAAGATTGTGAATCGTATAAACTGACTTAACCGAAGAGAATTGCGATTCTAACTTCAGATATACAGGGATAAGAGATGTCTGCCAATCATGGCAATGAAGGATATCTGGCTGGTAATTCCTGTCCGCCTTGTTTGTCTGCCCCTGCCTGCCCTTTTGCTCTGTTTCCTGAGACAATGGCCGTGGTGCTTCGCATCCCGCCTGCCCGTCGGCTCTGCCTCCTGGCGCAGCGGCCAGGGAGACAATGGCCGGGGTGGCGGGCCATTGTTTAAGTAGTTCCATCACCGCTTTTGAGAAGAAGATAAATCTTTCCGCATTATCAGAATAGGCGCCAGAAGCAGCTCCATACAATTCATCTCGGTCAAAATATAAGGGATGAGCAACAAAATAGGTAGTGATGTTCTCTAAATATTTGGAAACTTTGATGGTGGCCTTTTCTTTCTTGTTGGCGAAGGGAATGTAAAAAACGAAATCGGTCTCCTCAAGTTCAAATTTTTCTTCATCAACCTTTTTATATTTGGGGAGAATAATGGTGACTTCATTTCCCAGCGAAGCCATAACTTTGGGCAATGCTCCGGAAACATCAGCCAATCCGCCAGTCTTAGCAAAAGGCACAACTTCAGAAGAGACAAAAACAATCTTCATTTTGATTTCCTTCAATCCCTTCAATAGTTGGTCCTAAAAATTTCGTTCTTCAAATTTTTAGCGAGTTTCAGAAAGAAATTTTTCATATCAACGACTTTAAAAGGTCTGACCATCTTTGGTAAGTCAGTCATTTCTTTAACTCTCAAAAATTGGCTAGCCAGTGTAATAGGGTCGATGTCCCAATCAAATTTCGCTTTTGCATCTGAAATCAGCTTTTTTAGACTATATTTTTTTTCTTCCATTATGAAATATAAATCAATGTAGTCCCTCGCCCGTGGCTGCATAAAAAGTGTATGAACTTTGTCAACTGCTATATCATAAATACTAGCTATCTCAAGATTTTTATACATCGGTCCCCTTTGTATCTTAGGAAAAGGATAGTAGCTGAAATCAACCTTTAATGTAACTTTATCTGGATAAACAAGGATATAACTAAAAAGTCCCAGAAATTGGCTTCTGTTTATCTTTCTAACCCCAAGCAAAGGGGAAATCTGAGTCAGAAAGGCTTCGATTGTTTTTGGGTCGACTTCTCTTTTCTCTGAAAAGAAGTCTAAGTCTTCTGAAATTCTATGCTTGAGATAGAACTCGGATAAGGCCGTGCCACCTGTAAGGTAGAAATTTTCTGTTACTTGCTTTTTTTCACTGACAAGTTCCAGAAAGTCAGATTGTTTGGTAGTGAGTATAGTTTTCCCCATAATAGATATTCGATTGCTCTAGCCTTATATGGATCGATCTTCTTTTTTATTTTTGGCCAAGATTTTTTTATCTCTTGAGGGTCCAGTTTTTCTTTACCAAGACCATAGTTTATCAATTGAACCAGCCACCAGAGTCTGTACTCGCCAGGATTTGCCCTTTTGAATCTCTCTTCATCAATAGACCAATTAAACATAAGCCATTTTACCTTAAATCAAATTTCCACTTCTCTTAAATATTTAGCCGCTTCTTCGGGGGGGGTGGGATTGATATAAAATCCTGAACCCCGTTCAAAACCGGCAACCCGAGTCAATCTCGTCATTATTTCTATATGCCAGTGATAGTATTCAAGATGGGGTTTATCGCAAGGTAAGTTGTGAATAACAAAGTTGTAAGACGGTCGGAAAAGCGCCACATTAAGACGCTGTAATGTTTCTTTCATAATTCTGGCTAAGAGAGGAATTTCTGTTTCTTTTGCATCTTCAAATGCAGAATCATGTTTCTTGGGTAAAATCCAGGTTTCAAATGGGAAACGGGAAGCGAATGGTTCAATCGCTACAAATATTTCGTTCTCACAGACAAGTCTTCGGCGCTCATCTAACTCTTGTTTAACCACATCACAGAAGACACATCTTTCTTTATATTTAAAATATTCCTCGGCTCCCGTCAGTTCTTCTTTCAATGATTTAGGGATAATTGGTGTAGCAATCAGCTGGGAGTGACTGTGCTCCAAGGTTGCTCCCGCTTTTCTTCCGTGATTTTTAAAGAGCAAAATATATTTTAGCCTACAGTCTTTTTTTAAGTCCTGAAGGCGCTGAACAAAAGCCCAGAGAACTTCTTCAAATTGGGGAAGCTCCAAATCACCCAGACTTTTTTGATGGTCTGGTGTTTCCACAATTACCTCATGAGCACCTACACCACTCATTTTATCATAGAGTCCTTCTCCTTCTCTCACCAATTCTCCTTCAATTCGCAAAGCCGGAAACTTGTTTGGCACCACTCTTACCCGCCAGCCTGGACTATCTGGCTTTGTCCCTGGTGGACGAAAGGACAAAATTTCGGGGGGAGTCGTATATTCATTCCCGTAGCAAAAAGGACACAACCCTTCCTGTGGTTTTTCCTCTGCTTCTCTAAAGTCTGAGGGTCTCTTCCCTCGTTCGGTAGAAATAATTACCCATCTTCCAATAACCGGGTCTTTTCGTAACTCTGGCATTTATTTTTTCTCCTTTTTACCTCATCCCCTTTGTTGCTTAATGTATAGCGGTAATCTTCTAATCTTCGTAGCAGCTCTCTCTAAGTTAAACTAAACTTTGGCAAAAATTGCTTTTGTCCATATTTTAATTGTTTGCCGGGACTTCTCCATCTGCCGTTTAGAAAGTAGAACAAAGTTGTTAAAGTATAACTCTCCAGAACTCAACCCCTTTTATCCCCTTCTCTTTGTAAGAGAAGGGGAGAGGCTTGTTTTAACAGCCTTTTAAGAGGGGATGAGTTTGACTCTTCCGCCAAAGGCGGATCAGCCTTAGACTGAAACCCAAATTTGCCAAAGTTTAGGTTAAATTTTACCAAAAAACAGATGAACTGTCAACATTTTTCTTGTCAATCGAAGCTCGGCTGATATTTTCCTGTTAGCTAAATTTCAAAAGTGAACCATTTAAACTTCAAAAGTGAACTGCTGTAGATCACTGATTTTTACTCTTTGAACATCGATAAGTTTGTTATTACACCAGAATCTGACCTCAGCTA
>JBFLXN010000113.1:0-9192 GCA_040755715.1 Candidatus Edwardsiibacteriota bacterium | reverse complement strand
TTATTTTGAGAAAGAACAAAAATCTGAAATTATTAAAAATTTATTATTTGAAATCAACTCAAAATCAAAAGAAAAAATTCAAGAATTACTTAAAAATTAGCTGCTCACTTTTATTTTGCATTCAACCCCTAATCTTTACTTATATTTCTCATTTTGCAGAAGTCTATGGTTATAGACTGTTCAATCGGTTAAAAACCTCTTCTATTAAGAATCTTTTCCAACAATATTGCTTTTTGCTATCACTCCTGTCGGCTTTACTATCTTACAAGAATCATCTTCTTCGTATCCGTGAAATCACCCGCCTGCAGCCGATAGAAATACACGCCTGCTGATACCTGTTTACCACTCTCATCTTTTCCGTCCCAAGGGCAGGTGTAAATACCTGCCCCTACATACTCATTGACTAATGTCTTCACCAATTGCCCAGCAATATTGTAAATCTTCAAACTAACCGCTGACCGCTCACCGCTATCCGCATTCCGCATAATCCCCTCTTGAGAGGGGGTAGGGGGTGTGTAATCATCCGCAATCTGGTATCTTATCTCCGTAGCCTTAGAAAACGGATTGGGATAGCTCTGACCTAGGCTGAAGACTAATGACTGATGACCAATGACTGCGTCTGCCATCATCGCCGCACCGGCAGGCTCTTCTTCCCTTCCTCTTTTCTTCTCATATTCATATAAACCAATGACAGCACAAATTGCATAATCACCTTTCATCTTCCTAATACTCACCTCAATCTGTCCGTCTTTATAACAAGCATGCGGTAGCCACTTCTCTACTTCAATTTTGGTCTTAGGGGGAATTTTGCTCATTTTATAGGGAATATGGTCAACCATTAAAAGCTCTAGCCATTTGTCTTTGCCTTCGTGATAATAGACCACTTTGAGGCGATAGCGTTTGTTCGGATTCAAGTTCTCAAGCCGATAAATGAGCTTTGTCGGATGATAGTCAATCGTATATTCCGGTTGTGCGCCATAATGTAAATACCCTTCTCTCTGAACAGTGACATAAGAGGGTTCGCTCTGTCCCGAATCAAGATAAGTGTAGGGGATAGGCTCTATGGACTTTGGCAGAACTTTCACTGTTTTTACGATCGCCTTGGATTGTGTCTTTTCATCTGTCCAGAGTATGTAAAGTTTTGGCTTTGGCCAGGTCTGACGAAGACAGGCACTAACATATCTTGAATTTCCCGGTGTATTGCTCACATTCTGAGTGCACAACAGCCAACCATTGTCATATTCACCGAGATAGTTTATCTCATAGTTTCCATCTCCGAAATTCTTGCTGAATAAATACTGGGATGCACCAACTACTACAGGATATTCTGCGTTTAAACTGTCAGGAAAACTTATCGTCTCCGCATCACTCCAGCCTGTCGGCGTCTTTATCTTTCTTCTTATCTCATAAATGCCGGACGAAGTCTCCTCTACCCAGACTACACTCGTTCTATCCCCGTATGCGTCAACAATAGGATGAATCGCATTAGCCGTTTCTGCTGAAAGTTGGATTGTTCCAGATTGAGAATCATTATAATAGACCTTTCCACTTTTGCTCCAACTCGCTAAGAGATTTCCTGAAGGAGAAAGAGCTAAAGAAGGAGACCTTATCTCTCCCACACTCCCCTGGTCTATTGGCGTAGGTGCAAGTGACACTGGAGGTGAAGAAACATTGAATGGGGCAATCTCACAGACACTGAAATCAGTACCTATCTCTGTCCAGCCTAAATAGGCTTCGTTTGTTTTGGGATTGATTACAAATGAAGGGGAGCCGATTTCTAATACCTTTGCCGATGCTTGATAGAAATTCTGCGCCGGTGGTATTGCACTTGCAATCCTAACGAAGTTTAACCCTCTGCCTTTGACGAAGCAGACATTTGGCTTATCTTCGGTATCCAGTGCAATAGCTGGATACTTTCCTTCACCCAGAGAAACCGGTTGACTCCACTCTTCCAAATCTTTGTCTTCAGAATAGGTATAATAGACGCTATCGTTGGATGTGAAGACGATGTGGGTTTTTCCCTGGCTATCCACAGCAATCTTCTTCCCGTTCGGGAAACTGGTGGCTAAAGAATCGGTAGTGTAGGCAACGATGGGATCGGCAGGAAGAGGAAGATCTGCATGAATCACATTAGACGCCAACCATTGCCCATACCAAACGGCTTCAACTTTGTAATCTCTACTGTTATTCACTCCCACCTGATGCACAAAACTGGTGTCGTTACCTATGTAGATACATGCCCAACCTCCTTCACCTGGTACACCTTTCGTGGAGGCAGGAATCCAGTTATATAAATCAAAATGATAGTTAGGAAAACTCGGCGGCAAAGCAGCCCCCCACTTCCACTTAAGATAGCAATAACTGCCATCATAATATCCCCAAAGATACGGCCTCTTTTTATACCAGGCAGTGTAGGTAGTATTTCCAGTTGGTGCAACTGTATGCTGCTGGCCCCCTCTATCTGACCAAGAGCAAAAATAATGGGTGGCGCCACCGTAATCCCAGGCCGTGATTGCACAAATAGTGTGCGAACCACCAGGTGCCCAAAGTGTGCTATATGGTGAATTGTAGTTTGTACCATCCACATTCACGGTGCCATAGTCTGTCTTGTTCCCAGCATCTATAAGCTGATTCTGCACAGTAATAGAGAGTGGTGGCGGCTGTATTCCCAAAATAGAATAAGCAAATACCACCTCTTGGGATGGTTGACATGGAAACCAAGCATTTACAGGCTCTCCTGCGACATTATAAAGGAGATAATAAACATAGGTGCAGAGTTGACATCCTGTAGATGTGCCACTTCCTACTACGACACCGCAATTGGGAATTCCGTAATAAGGAGAAACCCCCTTAGTTCCTGAAGCAGGTCCCCCCCGTCCCCAGGAAAATGGCACAGATTCAAAAAAATAGGGATATGTTATATTTTTCCTGACTTCGTAGATGTTGACATAATACCATCCGGGTGGAATGCCAGGAATACCATATAAGAGTTGTCTCCACACAGGCCCATAGGGACCGCTTACAATCACAGAGGCATCACCATAAGCCATGCAGTGAGACAACTGGTATGGATATTGCATAAACTGTAACGCCTTGCCAGCATTAATGCGACCATAACCATAGTAATCATCATAACCAGAAGAACCTTTATCTTCTGCTGAAGAGATAATTATTCTTTCCACATCTTCGGGGGATAGATTGACACCAGTATAATTGTTATCACGAAGATTTTTAGACAGAATTAATCCTGCTAAACCACTTACCAGTGGAGCAGAGAAAGAAGTTCCTTCCTCACTCGGCGCAACCAAATCTATTCCTTTCCCATAGTTTGAATGATACCAAACATCGTTCCGGTCTGTGGCTCCTACCGAGATAACACAGTTCGGTAGCCAATAATTAAAATCTGACGGAAAATTCCAATTGCTTACTCCTTCGTTTCCTTTGCTAAAGACAACGACTCGCCCGCAACAGTAGGCATAATAAATAGCATCTAATATAGCACTACTGGTATACGCATCACCAATGTCGCCCCAACTATTATTTAGTACATGGACGCCATACCCATTAGGATTTGCAGCCTCTGCAATAGCGTCAGCAGCATCACTTGCCTTAGGACCTTCATCTTGGGCAAACATTCTAAAAGCAAAAAGTTGGCAGCCCCAATCTCCAGGCCATCTTTGCCACCCTCCCGCAACCCCACAGCCTCCATCATTATTGTTCGTCAGAGCCGCAGCACGATGAGCTACTTTTGTTCCATGTAAAATACCTGATTCGTCCAGTGGGTCAGAATTATTATCTTTCCAATCCCATCCGCCGGCGACCTTATATCCAGCCCCGAGTCCACCACCCATTTCACTGAAATAATAAGATATCCCTGAATCAAAAATCCCAATCTTGATTCCACTATTACCCACTTCTACATCCCAGGCTTGGGTAGCGTCAATGTCACAATCGTTACTCTGTTCTAACCACCATTGAGAGGGAAAAGCAGGGTCGTTTGGTGTAGCGTGAGTGCGATAGATATAATTGGGTTCTGCATAAATTACATATTTTGATTTTGTGAATTCTCTAATTACCTCAAAGATGTCGGTCTGGTCAGAGAGCAAAAGTTTTAGAACTTGAGAAAGGTCAGGCACAACTATCTCTTTCCCATTTTCTAAGTGTTGTAAAGTGTCTCCTGTTTCAAATGAAGGAAAGACTTTCTTCACCATTTTTACGCCCACCTTCTGAAGTAAAGCGCTCACCTCTGGAGCAGTTACTATTTCAGTGATTTCCACTTGAGACCTTCCCTGCGGAATTACAATAGTTCCTGGAGTGAATTTCACTAATACCTCCCCTGGAACGCAACGAACATTTCTGTTCGTTAGAGGGGGCCGCAAAAGAAACTCTGTTCCTTTGTCCAGAAATCCTCCTTGGGCAAAAGCGGAGCAATACCATGAGAAGACAATTATCAGAAGGAGCCCCACTCTTCTAACAAAAGTATTGTTAAACATCTCAATGCCCTCCTCTCTTATTGTTTTTTCCCAAAACAATATACCAATCCTCCACCCACATACCATCCCCACCACTCGTCTCTTCTAGACGGGATGGTAGATAACGGAGACCCCTCTACAAAGAAATAAAGTGGTATCTTATTGAATGGAGTAAATCTTAAGCCACCAAATAGGTCGTAACCAAATCCTTTGTGATACTCTGACTCCTCGTAATGATACACCCACTCGCCTATCACATTCCAACCCTCAGAGACATATTTAGATATTATCAGATGTATTCCCATTCTAACACCAAGGTAATGATTATAGTGTTCTGGTTCAAGACTCGCAAAAGGGTAAAATAAAATTTCTGAAAACAGAAAGCAATCTCGCAACCAATCTTTTTTAACCTTAGGATTGCTATATCTTTTCCCACGGGCATAATACATAATTCCTATTCCGGGCTTTACCATCTTGAAATTTTGTAAGATTGTGCTCCGAAAAGACATTCCGTGCCAGTAAAAATCCTCACCGTGAGAAAGATAACTAGAAGATATTTTCAGTTCTGGCTTGAATTCTGGCAAAGCGCTTGAAAGCTGTGGAAATAGGAAAAGCACTATGGTGGCTAATGTAATTATTCGGGCGATAATACACTTATTCTTCATAAGATTTCGTGTTTATAAGTTTCTAAATTGCTTCACTTACTTACCACACTAACGGCAGATCCGCCGTGTGCCCGGCGGATAAGAAAACAACCTGATTTTTTAACAAAGTCCTGTCTAGTCTTTTTAGTTCTTGACTTTTTGTTGTTTCAGGTTAATTTATCAGGATATTTCCACAAATCCGGTAATTTTTTCTATAATTTCAAGGAGTATTTCTTTTGGCACTTCTTCGTATCTTGAGAATTCCATTGTATAAATTGCCCTTCCTTGGGTCAATGACCGCAAGCAAGTAGCATAACCAAACATTTCGGCTAAAGGGACTAAAGCGGCTATTACTTGCGAATCTTTGCGATGAGTAATTCCCATAATTTTACCTCGCCTAGCACTTAAGTCTCCAATTACTTCACCTAAATAAGCTTCCGGAGTAACTACCTCTACTTCCATAATGGGTTCAAGTAGGGCTGGTTCACCTTTCTTCATCGCCTCCTGAAAGGCGATACTTCCTGCGATTTTAAAGGCTATGTCGGATGAGTCAACCTCGTGATAGGAGCCATCAAACAAAGTCGCTCTGAAGCCAATTACCGGATAACCTGCTACCACTCCGTTTTCTCTTGCTTCTCTCACGCCTTTTTCTACCGCCGGGATAAATTCTTTGGGAATGGTACCACCAACAATTTCGCTTGTAAATTCAAACCCTTTTACTAATGGTATTGGTTCCAATCTCAACCAGACATCTCCGTATTGTCCTTTACCACCAGTTTGTCTGATGAATTGCCCTTGGGCTTCTACTATCTTTTTTACGGTCTCCCGATAGGAAACCTTAGGTTTTCCTACATTTGCCTGGGCAAAGAATTCTCTTTGCATTCGGTCAATGATAATTTCTAAATGTAATTCGCCCATTCCCGAAATAATTGTCTGTCCAGTCTCTTCATTAATTTTAACCTTGAAGGTCGGATCTTCTTCTGAAAGTTTGTGCAGGGCTTCGGAAATTTTTATTTCATCTGCTTTACTCTTTGGTTCAATAGCCACGGAAATTACTGGTTCGGGAAATTTCATCGTTTCTAAAAGAATCGGATGTTTTTCATCACAGAGACTAAATCCTGTCTTAGCTTCTTTAAGTCCAACAACGGCGACAATCTCACCGGCATAGGCAGTTTCAATTTCTTCTCTTCTGTTCGCATGCATAAGAAGGAGTCTAGCCACTCTCTCTCTTTTCCCTATACTACTATTATAGACCACTCGTCCACTTTCTATTTTGCCTGAGTAAATCCTAACAAACGAAAGTTTTCCCACATAGGGGTCCGTAGCGATTTTAAATACCAAAGCCGCCAAAGGCTCGTTGACATCATCTCTTCTTTCTTCCACTTTTCCGGTGTAGGGATTGACGCCCTTTATTGGTGGCAAATCAATCGGAGCCGGTAAATAGTCTATCACCGCATCCAGCAATGCCTGCACTCCTTTGTTTCTTACGGAAGCTCCGCAAAGGACGGGAAAAAGTTTTATTGCCAGCGTCCCTTTTCTTAAGGCTCTTCTGATTTCTCCTGAGGTCACTTCCAGTCCTTCTAAATATTTATGCATCACCTTTTCATCATATTCAGCGGCTGTCTCTATGAGTTTTTCATGCCACTTTCTTGCTTCTGGTAAGAGGTCCTTAGGAATTTCCCTCACCTCAAATTCCGCTCCCAGTGTTTCTTCCTTATAGATGAGTGCCTTCATCGTTAAGAGGTCAATATTTCCGACAAAAGTCTCTTCTTGACCAATTGGTAATTGAATAGGCACCGCTTGAGCACCCAATCTTTGTTTTATCATTTCAATTGTTTCCCAGAAGTCGGCTCCTACCCGGTCCATTTTGTTAATGTAGGCAATTCTCGGAACATGGTAGCGGTTTGCCTGTCGCCAGACGGTTTCGGATTGTGGTTCTACGCCACCGACTGCGCAGAAAATAGCAATCGCGCCGTCTAAAATTCTCAAAGAACGTTCAACTTCTACGGTGAAGTCCACATGACCCGGCGTATCAATTATATTGATCCGGTGCCCTTGCCAGAAACAGGTAGTGGCGGCAGAGGTAATGGTAATACCTCTCTCCTTTTCCTGTTCCATCCAATCCATCGTGGCCGCACCATCATCTACTTCTCCCATCCGATGAATCTTGCCACTATAATAGAGGACTCGTTCTGTCGTCGTGGTCTTTCCGGCATCTATATGGGCCATTATGCCAATATTACGAATTTGCTCTAAGGAAAATTTTCCTTCCATTTATAATAGTTATTAGTTGTTGGTTATTAGTTGTTAGTTTTTCTTTTCCTAGAGTTAACAAAGTCTTGAAGAAATCTTCCAAAAACTAAAAACCAACAACCAAACACTACTCTTAAAACCGATAATGAGCGAAGGCTTTGTTAGCTTCGGCCATGCGATGAGTATCTTCTTTCTTTTTTATAGTGGCGCCCTCGTTCTTACTGGCGGCTAAAAGTTCACCGGCTAATCTTTCTTCCATAGTATGTTCTGGTCGCTGTTTAGTAAAGGTGATTAGCCATCTTATAGCTAAAGCTATTCGGCGATTTGAACGCACCTCTACTGGCACCTGGTAGGTTGCTCCCCCCACTCTTCTTGGTTTCACTTCTAAGACGGGTTTGGCATTATTCACCGCCTGACGGAAGATGGCTAATGGGTCTTGCTTGGTCTTCTCAGCAATGAGATCTAGGGCATTATAGAAGATGCGTTCTGCCAAATTTTTTTTACCCCGACGCATAATACAATTAACAAATTGTGTCACTAACAGGTCATGATATTTAGGGTCTGGCAGAATTTCTCTTTTTACTGGTCGCCTTCTTCTGGGCATTTCTTTCTCCTCTTAACCGTGGTTGTGTCAAATTTAACACGAAACGATGATATGCTAATATGCCAATATATATAAGGATTTGCTGATACGGTGATATGTGTAAGGCTTTTTCCGTATCACCGTATAAGCATATCATCATTCTTTATCACCATATCAACGCTGGGCGTTTCTGCGATTCTTCATAAAATTTTTGACATTTCCTAAACCGTCTGAAGTTTAAGCCCGGCGCTTTTAAGTATTGACCAGACATCGTCCATTCTCTTCTCTAATTCTTTGGTCTGGGCAGCAGTAGCAATCATTTCTTCTTTGATGTCTAATTTAGATAAAATCATTTCTTGGACAATTTCCACTCTTTTTAATCCCTCAGCTATGACTTCAAACCGCTTATCCATTGCCTCAAAACGTCTGTCTATCGCCTCAAAACGTCTGTCTATCGCCTCAAAACGCTGATTCATCTCCTGATGCAATACCTCAAAGCGCTTGTCCACTCTTTTGAACTCTTCGCTATGATGTTTGAGTTCAACTTGGATAGCTTTTAACTCAGGCACTAAGAGGTCTTGAATTGCCGAACGAAAACCACTTACTACTTTAGTTACATCCGTAGCCATCAGATTTTTCCCTTCATTTTGACATTTGGCTTTCAATTATTTCTTTGGTCTCTTTGCTCCGTAGAGGGAACGCCCCTGTTTGCGTCCCTCAACGCCGGTCGTATCCAGAGTTCCGCGAATGATGTGATAGCGCACCCCGGGTAAATCCTTCACTCGCCCCCCCCGAATCATTACCATTGAGTGTTCTTGAAGATTGTGTCCCTCTCCAGGAATGTAAGTCACCACTTCCATTCCATTAGAAAGTCTAACTTTAGCTACTTTTCTCAAAGCAGAATTTGGTTTTTTCGGAGTGGTGGTATAAACACGCGTACAGACTCCTCTTTTTTGCGGACATCCCCCAAGGGCCGGGGCTTTTGTCTTCTTGCTTACCCTTGCTCTACCAAAACGAATCAATTGGTTGATAGTTGGCACGGAAATCTCCTCATTTTATAAAAAGTTAAATTATACCATAATTTATTAAATTTTGTCAAGTATTGATTGTTGATTGTCATTTAAAATTCAAAAGTGAACTCTTTTTAGCGAATTTAAAGTTCAAAAGTGAACTCTTAAACTGCTATAATCTAACCCAAAAAAGGAGGGTTTGGATTATGGCAAAACAGTTGCATAAGAAA
>JBFLXN010000112.1:0-9260 GCA_040755715.1 Candidatus Edwardsiibacteriota bacterium | reverse complement strand
ACATCTTTCTCTAAATACAAATTGACATCACTATCATAGCCGAGCCCTTTATGCCCTGCCATCACACCGCCTTTTGTAGTATGAACATCAGTCAAAACCGCCCAGTCAGACACTTTCGCTAATTGTAAAAGTTGCATCCCGCATCGTTTGATTTGAGGAAGTGTATCCGGTCTTGCTTTTTCTTCTTCATCAGAAAAACGGGATAGTGAATCAACTATAATTAAATCAGGACGCTTTCTGAACATATTCAATTCGTTAATAAACTTCTGCCAGGTCTTGCCTGCCTCAATAACAAGGTTTTGCGAAGTCGTTTTCAGCCGTTGGGCTCTTTTTACAAGGACATCTTTGTGCTCTTCTGTATTTACATAAAATACGGATTTACCCTGCTGTGCAACCGCATCGCCAATCTGTAAAGAAAGAGTAGACTTGCCGATACCCTCATCACCACATAGCGTTGTCATAGAAGACCTCGCAAGTCCGCCGCCAAGTGCTTTATCAAATGAACTCCAGCCCACTGGTAAATAGGTCGCTGTTTTTTTCCCATCATCTCTATCGTATTCCCACATCTCAGGCGGTAGCGGAATGATTGAAGTTGTATTATGACACTTCGGACAGGAAAAATCATTCCCCTGTAATTTTGTTCCACACGCTATACAGATAAATCGGTTAAACATATTAAACTGAAACTTATAGAAATATGTTCGCTTCGCTCACGAAACTTATAGAAATTTGGCGTTACAATCAGTTTCTATGTATTTCTATGTGTTTCTATGTATTTCGCCTTCTTGTCGCTATCGTCAGAACGCCCCAGTCAATCCAGACACCCTCGCCAAGCAATTGCTTGAGATATTCGTTAGTCGCATATGCCAGAACTATCTCAACCTTATCTTTGCCCGACGGCAACATCTGGACTGCCGAGAACTCCTCTACCGCTTCGCGGGGTGCAAACTTGCCTAACGCTGTCTCATATGCAACACCTGAAATCCTGCCTGATACAACAGAGTTCGTTGGTATCTGTTCGTAAAATTCGTCAAATGATTTTTCTTTAATCTCTATTGTCCGTGCAGAAGTTGAAACTTTATCGCCAACCTCTATTTTGCCTTTGCTGACTGAAATCGCTGAAAACAGAAAATTGGGTGATAGCCGATACAGTTTCCCGTTTTGTTCTGCGAACATCTCATCGCCCATTACAGCAACTACATTAAATCGCTCTTGCACAGCGGGTCTTAATGAGACACGCCACATACCGTTTATGCTGACTATAACATTGTTGTTATTGATGTATCTGGCAACTTCCCGTGCAAGTGCATTCGGGTCGCCTGTGAGATTGAGATACACTCTTCCCCAGCCGATAGAGGCAATGTAAAAAAAGAAGCAAGAGGCAGGAAGCAAGAAGCAAGAGGCAAATATGAGTTCTCTTTTGGAGCCGTTGGGTATTCGCATACTTTTTGGACCCGGGCAGACATAACTGTGCCTCGCTGGATAACACAATTTAACACCTGATGGCGAAAGTGCATCGTAAAAAATATGTCCGAGCACTCCACAGACAGCACCGAATGTTAATCGCCAGTCAGTAAGAGATAATGGCAGTGTCATAATTGCTGTAAATAAAACTGCCCAGACACTGTGGCAATATGTCCTGTGTCCCCAGTGGCTCTCAAGCCAGGATGGGGCAGTGGATAAGTGGTAGAGTGGTAGAGTGGTAGAGTGAAGACCTATAAAGTTCAAACACTTTATCACTTGACCACTTGACCACTTGACCACCCTACTTATCGTGGATGTCTCTATGTCAATATCAGGTAAGATAGAAAAAAATCCGCAGATGAGTATTGCTGGTAATGTTGTCTTGATTAAAAATGTTGATAATAGAACATTCAAAAGCAAGATACTGGCGATAATATGGATTAAAATGTAAAATCTACGCAAAGGAAACAGGATTTGTGATTCTGCCCGGTTGATAGGCAACTCGTTTTCCTCTTTCAGAGTAAATCGTCTACCTACAAGCCGATATGAATACATTCCGCCCATAGATAGTATCGCAAAAACAGCGTAAATCCATCGCTCAAAAGTTCGCATCGTTAAAAACCGCATAGCAACAAAACAGAATATCAAAATAAAAATTGCCATCGTTATGTCCCGCTCTAACACACCTGACTCGTGATTTTCTATTGTTCTTATGTTCACTTTGTTGAGTGGCGATAAATGTTTTAGCCGAACTATCATCGCCACAATCGCCTGTGGCACTCCAAATATCTGGCTCAAAATTTTTGTTCTCGCAAACTGATAGAGTTTATCACCTATTTTTTCACGGGTTAAACCAATCTGCACACAATATGCGTCATAAAAATCAATCGCTTCTTTTGTAGTCAACGGGCATGCAATTACTTTTTGATAACCAATCTCCTGATAAAAATTCTCAAGCCGTTGAGGATACCTTGTCGGTGTGGTAGCGAATATAAAAAGAGCGTATTGTAGCCACTCGCGAAAGATATTTACAAGTGATGGATTCATTGTCTCCATCTGGTCGTATATTAAATAAAACGACTGATTGTTGTAGCGAATCGTTTTCAGTATCTGCTTTATTCTGATTGTCCAGCCACCAGCATCCAGCCCCGCTCTCATATTCTCTGGCAAAACAGGAATATTGTATGTGGTGGTTAGGTATCTTTCTAAATTATTAAAAACCTTTCTTGACTCTGTCATTCTAAGAGATGAAATATCATAATAGCACCTGCCGTTTAATTTGCCATCTCTGTCTATCCCAAAAATCTTTTCGGATTTACCATCTAAAAATGGCTTAACAGTATGCCTGATAAGGTGTGTCTTGCCTACGCCTGTCTCGGCGAATAAAAGAAATGTAACTTCATCGTCAATGAGTTTCTTTATTTTCTCTATCTCGGTCTCTCTGCCGAATATAAATCTTGGATGCGGGGTTCTCATCGCCTTTGCCTTTTATACACACTCTCACCTAACTGTTTTAGTAACATTTTTTTAATTTCACCGAGAGTCATTTCATCAACAACTATCCAGCCCATTCTTTTTAGCGTGAAAATTACATCGTCAATTTTATTAAGAACTGATATAATCCTTTGCTTTTTCATTTATTCTCCTGTCACTACTTCCAAAACATACTGACCCTGACCTGATGTAATTAGACGCAGTCGGTATGACTTGCCGGGTTCTATAAGAACATTGCCGACGACGACTTTAGGGGCAACGGCGTTCTTATGTTCTTGTGTTCTTATGTTCTTATGCTCAACAGCAACGGGCTTGGGAATTATCTGCTTCCCGCCAAATGCCATTACTAACGCTTCTTGGGTTTGTTGGGTTTGTTGCGTTTGTAGAGTTTGTTGAGTTAGTGGTTGTTGAGCAGGTTGAGTTAAAACTGCCCTTGCTGTCGGCGTAGAAACCGAAACTACTGGTTGAGTGAGAACAGCGACGGTTTCTTTCACTTCCTCTTTCGGCTTTGTCAATCTCGCCCAACCAGAATAATGAGTTGAGAGTTGAGAGTTGAGAGTTGAGAGATTTTGCTTTTTCTCTAAACTAAGTTCTCTAAACTCTAAACTATTTTCCCACATATCTTTTTTAAGGATTGTCGCTTCACGAAATACCATCGGCTCTGCTAATTTGCTTTTCAGCAATTCCCAGTTGAGACATTTATCGTCTACAAAAATTAAAGCAAGTGTCCTGCCATACTTATCTTTCTGATAATCATTCATTACTACAATATCCACATCCTGTCCACCGACCATCTCTCTCGTAAAATCTTTTGCCTCTTTACCGCCCTGCTCTTTCGGTTTTATCTCGGGTGTATTCACACCAAGCAGACGGATTTTAGTTTTTTGCGAAGTCGTAAGCGTGTCGCCGTCGTAATTGGACACGATTTTAGCAACACCGGTCTTGTGCGGAACAGACCAGTCAATATACGGGTGGTTGTTCTCATTGACAACAGCGTAAGAAAGTGAGAAAGTAAGAAAGTAAGAAAGTAAAACCAAAAACTTTTTAATCATCATCGTTTTTCTCCTCGTGATAGGTTATGATATTGGCTGATTTACAATCAGGACATTTTAATGGGTTTTCCGCCTCAAAAATCTTGCCACAATCCCTGCACAGATATTCTGTCATAATTATTTCCGCTTACTTGCCCGTTTCATAACAGGCTTTAATTTGCCATTCGCTTTTTTTAGTTTTGATACTGGAACAAAAGCGGACCGTTCTAACGCGAACCTGACAAAAGCAACTGCTGGGGTCTTGAAATATACCACATTCCCGACTCTTTCCCTTTCCCCTGACAGAACAGTGTCATTTACCTGAATACAATTTTTTTGTTTCATATGAACTTCACCACGGAATTAGTTTCTCTTTTAGCGTATCTTTAACCTTATCTAATCCCTCGTTTTCCGTCTCATCTATCGCCTAATCTTTTTTATCTCTGACTTTATCGTTAAATTTACCGCCTTTGCCAATACGGATAATCTCTATTGACGAGCCACTTACGGTATAAACGCCAAATGATAAACGAAACTTCTGCTTATCTTTTGTTAGTATTTTGGTATTATCCTGACTGCTAACATCCCAGCCCCAGAGTTTGTTATACCAGTCCATAGCATCAGAGGCGATTACATCCTCGTTAACCCAGAATGCTCTGCTGTTATCGTATTTCTCACAACGAAAGCCGTCTGGCACTGGAATAGAAAGAATATCAATCTGCTTTTGTGATGAGGCACAGCCAGTAAAACAAGAAGCAAGAATTAAGAAGTAAGAAGTAAGAGAAAACAGAAACAGCAAAAGCAAGTGCTTCATCATATCTCTGAACCGCCTTGTCCAAGTTCGTCTTTCCTTGAACGGGAATTCGTCAAGTCGCTTTTTTCGTCGCTCTCTGTATTTTCGTCTCATACCTTCGCTATAAAAAGGCGAGGTAAGATTATTCCAGACAAACCCAAAAATACCAAAAAGTTTTTTTATCACTGACTTGCCCTCACGCCTATTCCTAATGCACTGAAAGTAACAGATACAGGAAGTGTAATCAGACGGAAATATGGCTCAACCGCCCAGATAATACCCCAGACAGAACCCCTGCGAACTTCCACAACATCGTTGGCAATCAACGGCGGATTTTGCGAGACATCGCCTTTACGGAACTTTTTAAGTGAAAACTCTCGCCACTCGCTGTTCCTTAAAACACGCACTCTTGACGCCTTGCCAATATACTTTATTCCACCCGCTTCTGCGACAACATCAAACAGCCGACCTGATTTGTAAAGACCAGGTCTTAATACTTCAGGGGCACCAATCACTACTACCTGTCCACCTTCTGCGGGTTTTTTCAATTCAACGGTCAGGTCGTCTATGTTATAAAGCCGATAAAATCGTTCTGCGACTTCATTAACGGTCATTCCTTTGATAGCCATCGGTGTTAGTGGCGTTGGTAAAACAATCATACCGTCGGACTGGACGGTAAATTCCTTTTTTTGTTTTTCAACTGTTATGATAAGAATATCACCTTCACCGAGTCGCTTGTCGTCAGGACTGACAATATAAGTGCCCAAAAGCAGTTTCTCAAAAGCGTCAGGACTTAATCGCTTCGCTTCTTTTGATAAATCATCTATTGTCCAAGAGACATCGCCTCGCCTCTTAACAAGCTCGTCGCCCTGTTCCTTTGTAAGCCCCGTCGCCTTCTGTAATTCCTCTACAGTGGCTCTGTTAAAGTCAATGCGAATAGTTCCAAACCCTGTCTGAACCATAAAACAAAACACAACTAACCAGCACAACATTTTTTTTACCATTGCCCAGACCTCCCGTTTTGCTTTTCTTCCAGCATAGATTTTATCAGTATAAATCGGTTCTCAATTCCAGTTAACAAGTCTCTGATAACTTCTTGTTTTGAGTTTTTCTTGTTTAACAGTTGCTGAAATTGTAAAAACTTATTGTTCAGTCTATTGAATTGCTTTATTATCTCTGCTTTTTTCATTTCTCTACCCATACCTCCACTTCCGCAACTCTTTTATGGTTTTTCACCGATAACATTATCGGCGTTATACCTGTATTAAAAAATTGTCTTGGAAATTTCTTTGTGAAAACAACTCTGCCGAAGTTATCGTAAAACTTCGCAACAGGTCTCGCTTCCGTCGGTGATAAATTATTCTCTGCAGAACCCTCTATCGTGAAATAGCCAGATACTTCCCGGAAGTTTGTAAGTGTGACCGAAATTGGTAATCTATCGTGCTTGATAGAAATATAGAAATATAGAAATATAGAAATAAGTAAAACAGGGATAAGGATTAACCATCTAAAGTTAAAATGTTTTTGCAGTTGAGGTTCAGGTTTTACTGCCACTCTCTCTTCTCTCTTCTCTCTTTTCTCTGCGGTTTCAATTTCGCCCTTGTTTGTGATAGGTCTCAATTCGCCTTGAAATAAAATCTGCGAGAGATATGTGCCACACTTCGGACACTTTGGCATCATTGTTATCACGCCTTTTTTGTCGTGTGTAAAACCTTTTTTCGCTAACGCTTTGATAGATTCGGGACTGTATTCGTCTATAATGTCTTTTTCATCAACAATAATTTTTTCGTCATTGTTGGGGTTCACGGGCTTGGGAACTTTCCCGTTCCCGTTCTTTCCATTTTTCATCTCAACCTCATTCTGTTAGACGGAAGCGGAGCAACCCTTCCTATTCCCACCCTATATTCTCCAGCAGTTGTTGGAGAATCTTGCCCCGCTTCTCGTCTGAATGTATAAAGTATCGGCTCAGATACTTTGCCGTTAACTTCTTTCTGTATAAACACTTTGTAAAGAGCTGCACGCTTCTGCGGTTCTAAAAAGAAATAGGCTCTGGGATTGGCAATTTGAATTGATTGTCCCCAACAGATAATGTCCTGCTCACCGCTTTTGCGAAAGCGATTCTCAAATCCGTTCCGTGCGGATACGATGCTTTCGTAAAAAGATAAGTTATACGGTAGAATAGAAATAATGGATTTTATCTGTGACCTTACCACAAGTAGATACACCTTATCATCATACCAGCGAGATGCGGATGTGTCTAACCCAGCAGAGACAAAAGAATAAAATTGCTCTATTCCAGCACCTGTGCCTTTTTGTTTTTCGGCTTCGGCTCCCCGCTTAAACACACTCGCTACCTCCTCCGCTGGAATATACGAATAAGTTCTGGGTAGTCCTCCAGGTGTTAAAGCACCTTTAATTGTAAAAGCAGTTCCCGGTGTTTTAATCCCCATTCCCTGCGGGAATGTGCCGAATTTGGTCTCGCCTCTTGTGTCAGTTATAGAGGCATTGTAAAGTGTCTGCCCGTCGTTGATAAGCATATCGTCCATAAAATCAAAAGGCAGAAGCAAGAAGTCAGAAGCAAGAAATAAGCAGACCAAGACAAAGACCACTTTGCCTTTGACTACTTGTCTCTTGCATCTTGCTTCTTGCATCTTGCTTCTCACTCTGTTCCTCCAAGCCCCTGCGTTGATAAATGCCTGACAACACCTGCCCAGCCCATGCCCTGCACCGCTGATTTTTTCATCACACCCAAGAGCCGTCTCGGTGAATAAAAATGCAAAAGTTCTTTGAGTTCGTTGTAAAGTGTCTCGTCTGGTGGTTGATGAAATAACTGCTCGTATTTATCACCAAGCAGATACAGTGCCTGTTCTATGTCTTCGGGTCTTGCCGTGTCTTTGTAAATCCGTTTCCGTTTTAAGACCCGCCACTGTCTGATTGTGGGATTTATAGCATAAACATAGCGGGGCTTATATTTCCGTTTTGATTTTTTTATTGAACACTTCGCCCTGATTAACACACCCCATCGGAGAAGTCGGCGAATCCAATCCTCAGCAACATCAGATTGACATCCTATCAGGAATGCTATTTCTTTAATGTGGATAGGTCGCCACTCTTTATGGTATCCGTAAGTCAGCCATATTAAAACCCACAAAATATCCTTTGCCACACAAGGCAAGTCTAAGTGTAAAATAACCTTAAAAAACGCCTTTGGAACTTGAACGAACTTATTACCAAGCAATTTGTTCATAACACCTCAAAAATTAGCCAGAAACAGCCATAAAAAGTTAACATAATATTTGTCTCAAAAAAAAGTCATTATATTTAACATTTTCAGCCACCGTGCAGAAAATCTGAAAATTAGGCGGTTTTTTATACCCTATAAACAGCCCTAAAAAAGTTAACATAATATTTTCTGCCACCGATTTTACCTATCCCCACTTTCAACCTTGTTTCTACCGCCATTTTTGGCTTTATAAAGCAGTTTATCAGCCTCACCAATAACCGTTTCCAGCCCAATGCCTTTTCCACCTTCTGCAACTCCGATAGAGACAGTTAAATGCGTCTTAGAGTCATAGTGTCTTAGTGTCTTAGGGTCTTGACACAATGACTCTACGACTCTATGACCCAATGACGCAATTGCTTTTCTTATTTCCTCGCAGTCATCTCTGCTACTATCTGCTGGTTTAAGAAAGAACAAGATAAACTCTTCGCCACCATACCTGCCTGCTATATCCGGCTCTTGCAGTTTTGACTTTATAGTATTCGCTGTCAAGTGCAGAGTAAAAGTATACCATTGTTGCAACTTAAAAGTATACCGCCCGCTCATTGGTCTTTGTCCTCTTTAAGCAATTCTTTTTTCCTGTCTTTCAACCTGTATGATTCACCTTTTATATTTATAACATTAGCATGATGTAGCAATCTATCCAGTATTGCAGTAGCAAGTACACTGTCAGTGAATATCTGTCCCCAGGCAGAGAATGACTTGTTTGAGGTAATGATAACTGAGCCCTTCTCATATCTGCTTGTAATAAACTGGAAAAATAAATTTGCACCTAACTGGTCTATTGGCAAATAACCAATTTCGTCTACAATTACAAGTGGTAACCGAGTAAGTCTTTTCAGTTCATCGTTAAGTGTTCTATCTGCAAGTGAACTTGTAAGTTGGGCAATTAACTCATTAGCAGTACAAAACAGTACAGGATATTTTGCTTCACATGCTTTTACCCCAACTGCAATTGCCAGATGTGTTTTACCTACACCCGGCGGCCCTAAAAATATCACATTCTCTTTTCTGTCGATGAATGAGAGATTTGTAAGTTCAAGTATCTTCTTCTTAGATATCGACGGTTGGAATGAGAAATCAAATGTATCAAGTGTTTTGATATACGGGAACTTTGCACGGTTTAATTTATGTTTGATTGATTTTTCTGTCTTAAATGCTATCTCTTCTTCTACTAACCCTTCAATAAACTCTAAAT
>JBFLXN010000111.1:0-9279 GCA_040755715.1 Candidatus Edwardsiibacteriota bacterium | reverse complement strand
CAATTTGATTAATTTTTTTTCATGATTAGATATTATACCGACTTTATCAGATTTTTCAAGTTTTTTAAAATATCTCATTGAAATTTGAGCCGCTGAAAACTGCTCAAATTCATTTTGCATATAACCTCTAAACACTAAAGGGAATTCTGAAGCTTTCTACTGACCAAAAGATTGGTAAGTCCGCCACAAAAATTTTTTCAAAAAAATCTTGATTTCCCTTTTGCATTTTTGGAAATTTTTGGTTATAATTATAGTAGCGGTTGCAATTTATCTTGTCCTTTTTTTCCCTTTGGCACTTTGGCAATTACCGAAATGCCAAATTGGAGCCAATTATGAAAAAACTTCTTATCTTTGTTCTTTTCCTAATTTCTAATTTCTATTTTCTGTTCCCTGCAGTTTCCGCCCAGACTACCTACAATCTGCAGATAATCTTTAAGAAGGGGCCCCCTATTGCAAGTTCGCAGGTAGATGGTTGGGGCTATGCTATTGCGGGAGTGGGTGATGTCAACGGCGATAGTTTTGCCGATATTGCTGCAAGTTACTGCACTCTTGATCTTGCCAATTCTGAATGGGACCCCAATGTTTACATCTTTTACGGTGGTCTAGCCGGCATAGATACCATTCCTGATTTACTGCTTGCTCCTTCTACTGGACAGGGGACGGTAGCAATGCATCTTGCTGGAGGAGATATTAGTGGGGATGGTTATAGTGAGGTGATAGTGGGAACGACGGGATTGCCGAGGGTATGGGTCTATAAAGGTGGCAATCCAATGGATAACACACCTGATTATGTTTTTTTTGGGGGGCGGACCCAATTATATGAGTTCCGATGCGTTTGTGGCCACTGGAGATGTAAACGGTGACGATACTACAGGCCTTTTGGTTGGAGTTTATTGGGGAACTGGTGGTGAGGGGCATGTCTATATTTATCGTGGTTCAGCCCAATTTGATACTATTCCTTGGTTAGAACTGTCTGGCGGTCACGGCGATAGCGGCGAGGAGTTTGGAATTTCCGTGGCTTCTGGTGGTGATGTGAACAAGGATGGTTTCCAAGATGTGGCTGTAGGAGCATTTCAATATGGGGATGGAACAAATGCCCCTTTTACTGCTGGCCTGGTGACAGGCACATGGAATTATGTTGAGCCTGGAAGGAGTGGTAAGTTGTACATTCTTTATGGTGGTTCACCTATGGATAGCGTCGTAGATGTTTCTATAATTGGCAGGACTGATTCAAGTGGACTTGGTGCCTGGTGTTCAAGTGCAGGAGACATTGATACCAACCAATATGGAGATGTGATCGCCTCAGCAATGGGGGATGGAAAGGTTGCCTGTGGCACTGCGTATAATTGGCTTGGGAATATGGCAATGGATACGGTGCCGGACGCTTGGCTTGTGGGAACTCCAGGATATTCCAATGTAGGAGTCAGAGTAGCCTGTGCTGGCGATGTGAACGGGGACGGAAAGGATGAGGTGATGATGAGCAATTACTCAAGCACCACTTCACCACTGGCAGTCTGGGTGTGCAAATATACGGGGCCGGGAGTAGAAGAAACTTCAGTTCATAGTTCAAAGTTCATAGTTCATAGTAAATTGTATCAAAATCAGCCGAATCCGTTTTCTTCGCAGACCGCTATTCGCTATTCGCTACCCGCTATGAGCCATGAGCCACGAACCACGAGCCACACTACCTTGAAGGTCTACAACATCGCTGATCAATTAGTAAAGACGCTTGTCAACGAACCACAGGAACCAGGCTATTATGCAGTCAGGTGGGATGGAAAAGATGAGAATGGAAAACCCGTAGCATCAGGAGTATATTTCTACAGGTTGCAAGCAGGTGATTTCAGCGCGACAAAGAAGATGATTTTACTCAGGTAAGAACAACCTTTTGGTTTAGATGAAGTGTTGAATTTGATTTTCAATCCCATTATGTTTTTTAGGCAAATTGCAAGATTTTGGCGTTAAGATTTCTGTATGACTCTTTTCTTTGCTTCGTTTCTTTTGGGCAAGCAAAAGAAATGAAGGGAGAAGACACAAAGAAGATGATTCTTTTAAGATAGCCCAAGAGCCTAAAAGCCTAATAGTCTAAAAGGCGAAGAAAGCGTCCCGCACCTACCCTAAATGGTACTTGGCATCGTGGAGGATAGGTGCGGGATTTTTTTCTTGCTTTCATTTTTTAATTCTGCTATAATAAACTTACCGAACGAAATTATCTCTATGAAAAACAATAGCATCTTGCTCCGCAACGAATTAGTCAAAATCTGCCATAAACTCCAAGCCAAAGGCTTAGTCGTGGCTACTGATGGCAATGTCAGCGTCAGATTAGATGAGCAAAGGTTCTTGATTACTCCTAGTGGATTAGCCAAAGGTAAATTGAGCACAAAAGATTTAGTTATAATGAATCTTGAGGGTAAGATTCTTGAAGGTAAAAATAAACCATCATCAGAAATAAAAATGCACCTTTTCATCTACAAAAGTAGAAAAGACATCAATGCTATTGTTCACGCTCATCCTCCGATAGCGACTGGTTTTGCCGTAGCAGGAATTGCTTTAACGAAACCAGTCTTACCAGAGATTCTCTTGACCGTAGGTAAAATCCCTCTGGCAAAATACGCTACTCCCTCTACCGAAGAAGTGCCAAAATCACTAAAGAAATTAATAAAGAAACATCAAACGATTCTTTTAGCTAACCATGGAGCTATAACTTTAGGTAAAGATTTACAAGATGCCTACTATAAGATGGAACGGCTGGAATACTTTGCTTTGGTCAGTCTGGTAGCTCACCTTTTGGGAAAAGAAAGAACCCTCTCAGCGGAAGAAATAAAAAAATTGACAGCAATAGTGATTTGATGGTATAATTTTTTGATGAAGCCATCATTTATTTATTCTCCTCACTATTATGCCGATATTGGCGCCCATGTCTTTCCCGTAGAAAAATATCGCCTCATCCGCCAGAAGTTACTTGACGAAAAATTATTAACCGAAAGCGATTTCCTTGAGCCTGCATTACCCACCAGAGAAGATTTACTCCTGGTTCACACTAAGGAATATTTAGATGATTTGGAGTCACTGCGTTTCACTCCTCGCACCTGGCGTTCAGAATTGCCTCTGTCAAAAGAAATTGTCACTGCCTATATCCTTTCTGCCGGTGGAACAATCTTGACTTGTCTTGAAGCACTAAATAAAGGAAGGGCGGTAAATATAGGAGGCGGATTTCATCACACATTCGCTGACCATGCCGAAGGGTTTTGTTATATAAACGACATTGCGGTTGGCATACGAAAAATGCAGAAGGAAAACAGAATAAAAAATGCATGTGTAATTGACTGTGATTTGCATCAGGGAAATGGAACAGCAAATATTTTTAAGAATGATTCTTCAGTTTTTACATTTTCTATACATCAGGAGAACTTGTATCCTTTGAAGGAAAAGAGTGACTGGGATATTGGCTTAGATGATTTTACCGGAAATGAGGTTTATTTAGAGGAATTAGAAACAGCCATTCCTTTGATATTAGAAAAATCTAAACCGGAACTTGCGGTCTATGTTGCCGGTGCAGACCCTTATAAAGAAGACCAGCTCGGCACTTTGAGGCTGACGATAGAAGGGTTGAAAGAGAGAGACCGTCTTGTCTTTGAATATTGTAAAAAAGAGAGGATTTCAGTAGCAGTTGTTTTGGCTGGCGGATATGCCGTAAATGTTTTGGATACAGTGACCATTCACACCAACACCTGCAAAGCGGCGATGGGGATGTGAACCACTTATTGGGACAGCGGGCATAGAAGCAGTAAAATAACAGAGGGGGATTATCTGGCAGTCTAGGAATTTCAAAACGAAAAATTCAAAGTGCAAAATGCAAAATTTTAGAACAGGCTTGTCATTTTACAATTTGCAATTTTCAATTTGCATTTTGCATTTACCTGAACAAAGTGAGGGGTATCGTGATTTACTCCCTTGGCACGGGGACACGAACTATAGATGAATTTATAAGAATCATTAAAGACAAGCGGATTGAGGCGATTGTGGATGTTCGCCGGTTTCCCACGAGTAGATTTGAACAATTTAAGAAAGGAAATTTTTCCAAAACCTGTGTTGAACAGAAAATAGAATATCTCTATTTGGGCGATGAACTGGGCGGTTATCGGAAAGGCGGATATGAGGCTCATGCGAGGACAAACGAGTTTCAGTCCGGCATTGAAAGATTGAAGGCTTTGGCAGATAAGAAAACAATTTGTATCGTCTGCGCCGAAACCCTACCGTGGAAATGCCACCGACGATTTATTGCACAGACTCTATCCACACAAGGATATGAAGTAGTTCATATCCTTGATAAAAAACATATCTTGCCGCCTCGGAATTTGAATAAAGCCACAGAATTTCACAGAAACATACAGAAAAATAGAAATTCATAGAAATTTTTGGAAACTTGTGGAAATTTATTGCTTTTTACTACAAGTTTCTATCACCCCGATTTAATCGGGGTTCTATTAGTTTCCATATTTCTGTGTTAATCTGTGGCTAAATATCTTGAGGTCCCCCAAAAGTGCCAAATATCGGCTGCTGCGGATTTCCGGTTGCTCAAGAGAAATACTACAAAACATTTTCCGTGGTTGAAGTTCAATTAACATTCTATGATTTTGTTAATACTGAAACACTCAGAAGATGGCGTGAACAGGCACCTCAGGATTTTGAATTTATCATTAAAGTGTCGCAGTTCATTACCCACCCGTCGTCTTCACCAACTTATCGCCGGGCGAAAAAACTGAAAGAGCTAAATCTATCCCATCTCGGTAGTTTTCAACCAACAAAAGAAGTCTTTGATTGCTATAAAACTACAGTTGAATATGCAGAGATTCTCGGGTCAAAAATATTAATCTTTCAGTCACCACCAAGTTTTAGCCCTGATGAAAAGAATATCAAGAATATGGAAAGGTTCTTTCATAGGATTGAAAGGAAGAATCTTGTCTTTGGTTGGGAATCAAGGGGAAAATGGAAGCCCGAAGAAGTAAAAGAGATTTGTACTCGCTTTGATTTGATTGATGTTGTTGACCCTTTTGTGCGTGATTCTGTGTATGGTCCAATCTTCTATTATCGTCTTCATGGAGGAAAGGGCTATCGCAAAAAATTCAGCAATGAAGAATTGAACAGTCTATTTGAAAAAACAAAAGGCAAAAATGGTTATGTAATGTTTAATAACATCGCTATGTTTGAAGATGCGCAAAGATTTGAAAAACTGATGGAAATAGAAAAATGGCAACCACGGAAGCACGGAATTATGAAATAGATTGAAATTGGTAGAAATTTATTGAAACTTTTTGCGACTAATTTCCATCTATTTCTATAAATTTCCATTAATTTCCTTGGCTAAATTTCAAAATACCAAAATTCCAAGAAGGAGGTTTATTCTATGTCTCAGGAATATAAAAACTTTATCAATGGTAAATGGGTGGATGCAAAGAGCGGCGAACGATTTGAAAACCGCAATCCGGCAAACTGGCAGGAATTAATTGGCACCTTCCCAAAATCTGAGGCAAGGGATGCAGAAGAAGCGATAAAGGTAGCAAAAGAGGCGTTTCCTGCCTGGAAGAGAACTCCTGCTCCCAAAAGAGGCGAGATTATGTGGAAGGTGGGAAGACTTCTGGTGGAAAGAAAAGAAGAGATTGCTAAACTTATGACCAGAGAAATGGGAAAAGTTTTGAAAGAGACTATGGGTGATGTGCAGGAAGGAATTGATACCGCCTTTTATGCCGCTGGAGAAGGCAGGAGACTCTTCGGAATGAACGCTCCTTCAGAACTGCGAAATAAAGTCTGTCTTTCTTTTCGTCAACCCTTAGGTGTCTGCGGCATTATCACACCCTGGAATTTTCCCATGGCCATTCCCACATGGAAAATTTTTCCGGCACTGCTCTGCGGAAATACAGTGGTCTTTAAACCTGCCAGTGATACACCGGCAACTGCTGCTAAATTAGTAGAAATCCTGGATGAAGCTGGTATCCCAAAAGGTGTAGTTAATCTTGTCCACGGACCAGGACGAGCGGTGGGCGAAGCCTTTATGGCTCACAAAGATGTCGCTCTGATTTCTTTTACCGGCTCCTCGGAAATAGGCAGACGAATTGCGGAAGTATGTGGGAAGACTCTGAAGAGATGTTCTTTGGAACTGGGAGGAAAGAACGGTCAAATTGTCCTTGACGACGCCAATTTAGAACTAGCGGTTGAAGGCGCACTCTGGGGTGCCTTTGGCACCACCGGACAGCGCTGCACCGCTACCTCCCGCCTGATTGTGCAAGAAGGAATCTTTAAAAAATTCGTTGACACTCTGGTAGAAAGGGCAAAAAAATTGAAACTCGGTGACGGTTTGAAACCTGATACAGATGTTGGTCCGGTAATTAACGAAAGCCAACAGAAGAGTATTCACAGTTATGTAGAGATTGGCAAAAAAGAAGGAGCGAGATTGCTCTGTGGTGGAGAGATTTACGATAAGGGCGAGTGTAAGAATGGTTGGTTTTATTCGCCGACAATTTTTGTTGATGTTGACCCAAAGATGCGTATTGCCCAGGAGGAGATTTTCGGGCCAGTGCTATCTGTGATGAAAGTTAAAGATTTAGAAGAAGCGGTGGCTGTGCTAAATGGCACGGTCTATGGACTTTCTTCATCTATCTATACTCAGGATGTCAACAAGGCTTTTTATGCTATGCAGGAGATTGAAGCCGGTATCACTTATGTGAACGGTGCAACGATTGGTGCAGAGGCACACATGCCTTTCGGTGGAGTAAAGGATACTGGCAATGGACATCGTGAAGGTGGCTGGACTGTCTATGATATATTTACTGAATGGAAGACAGTTTATGTTGACTACAGTGGCAAATTACAAAAAGCCCAAATTGATACTGCAGAATGAGATTAACCTCTCCTAACCCCTCCCTATATCCTCACCCCGCCGATGGCGGGGGATCCCGTTGAAAGCGGTGACTCCCCTCAAGGGGAGGGAAGAAAGGGTGGGGTTAACTAAACAAAGTCCTGTTAATCCTGTCAAATGGTTCTTAGAAATACCAAAATGCCCCTCTCTGTGAAATTTCAATAGAATTAGTAGCGAGTAACAAGTAGAGAGTAGAGAGATTTTTCTTGCTACTCTCTACTGCCGAGCGGTAGCGAGGCGTATCTTGTTGAACTATGCTTAAACCAATTGTGGCAATTATCGGCAGACCTAATGTCGGCAAATCCACACTTTTTAATCGCATTCTCCAAAAGAAAATCGCTGTAGTTGATGACCTGCCTGGTGTGACCCGAGACCGCAACTATGCCCAGACCGATTGGCGGAGAAAGTCATTTGTGCTGGTTGACACCGGTGGTTTTGTCCCTCAAACCAAGGAAAAAATTTTACAAGCAGTCAAAAGTCAGATAGAAATAGCGATTAACGAAGCCGACCTCTTACTATTTGTCCTTGACCAGCAAACAGGAATTACTGACTTAGACGAGCAAATTGCAAAAATCTTGCGAAAGACTAATAAGAAGGTAATTGTTACTGTTAATAAGGTTGACCGAAGCTCAGAAGAAAGTCAAATCTATCAATTTCTTCGCTTAGGATTGGGCGAACCACAGCCCATCTCAGCTATTCAAGGTCTGGGAATTGGGGAATTATTAGATTTTTTGGTCAAAGAATTGCCGGAGCCTGCTGTAGAGACGGGTTTCGAACCCGTCTCTACAATCAAAGTCGCTGTTATTGGTCATCCCAATGTGGGCAAGTCTTCTTTAATCAATGCGATTTTAGGTGAGGAACGGGTAATCGTAGATGAACGACCTGGCACCACTCGTGATGCGGTTGACAGTTTCTTCTTCTGGCAGGGTCATTCATTTACATTTATTGATACCGCTGGTTTGCGTCGCCGTTCAAAAATCAAAGGGGCGTATTCTAATACGCCCCTGCAAATTGAATACTATACTACTCTTCGCACCCTTCGCAGTTTAGAACGGGCTGAGATTGCTATTATCGTCCTTGACGCCTCAGAAGGAATTACTAAACAGGATAAAAATATTGCTGGCTATGCTGATGAACTACATAAAGGAATATTGTTTGCTTTCAATAAGTGGGACTTGGTCAAAGAAAAAGAACCGAAGACCTACAGCCAGTATTTACGAAAACAGATGCCCTTGGTAAATTACGCCCCAGTGGCCTTCATCTGTGCCATCAAAAAAGAAGGAATTGAAACCGTCCTTAAAACAATCCTTGAAGTCAATCACGAAAAAAATCAGAGGGTCAGTGAGGCCGACCTCAATCACATCCTATCTGAAGCGGTCAAGGCGTATCCACCCAAAGCCCAAAATGGTAAATATATTCGTTTATACAATCTCAAACAGGTTGACATTGCTCCACCTAAATTTGTCATTTTGACAAATGAGCCAAAGTTAATTGAAAGAAATTATCTTCGCTATCTCAATAATCAAATAAGAAAAAAATTCCCATTTATCGGTGTAGGAATAAAATTCATTTTACGAAAACATAAAGGATAGGACTCCGATTCATCGGAGTCTGAATCCGGAATAAAAATTGAATTACAAAATTATTCTTCTCTTTCTCTTAAGTTTCGCTTCTGGTTCTGTACCTTTTGCCTATTTAATTGGACTTTTCTACGGGGTTGACATTAGAAAAAAGGGCAGTGGCAATGTTGGAGCCACTAATGTTTTCAGAACTGTAGGGACTTTTCCAGGAATTATTGCCTTGGCTCTGGATATTCTGAAAGGCTTATTGCCAGTGATTCTGGCTCGGTCATTTGAGTTTGTTCCTCTCTGGCAAATCCTGATTGGATTAATGGCTGTTATTGGCCACTGCTTCACGCCTTTTTTGAAATTTAGAGGTGGAAAAGGTGTAGCCACTTCGGCAGGTGTTTTCTTGGGTTTGGCACCTTTGGCTACCATTGGGGTAGCTATTGTCTGGATATTGGCCGTCTTAATTGGAAGATATATATCTTTAGGTTCAATCATTGCTGGCATTTCACTGCCTATTTTCATTTCCGTTATCAGTAAAATCAGACAAGAGCAAAATTGGATACTTTTGATCTTCGCTTCTTTCGTAAGCATCTTGATTATTCTGCGGCATGTTCCCAATCTCAAAAGACTAATGAGGGGGAGTGAGCCAAAAGTAAAGATATTCAGGATGTTGATTTAACCTATATGTTATACTAATAGGTGTGGTAATTGTTTTTGTAATTGGATCTGTAAGTGTTTTTTAGTTGTTTTTGTCAGTAGCTTTGGTGTAATATTTACTATGCTAACTCCAGGTTC
>JBFLXN010000110.1:0-9288 GCA_040755715.1 Candidatus Edwardsiibacteriota bacterium | reverse complement strand
CCAGAACCTGGAGTTAGCATAGTAAATATTACACCAAAGCTACTGACAAAAACAACTAAAAAACACTTACAGATCCAATTACAAAAACAATTACCACACCTATTAGTATAACATATAGGTTTATCTTAACAATGTTAGATATTCAAACAAATCTAACGAGAGTTTTTGAACAGATTGAAAAAGCTGCCCAAAGGACAGGAAGGAAACCCGAAGAGATTGTCTTAGTGGCGGTGACCAAAAATGTGGAAGCCCAGAAAATTTTAGAGGCTCTGGAATCTGGCGTCAAAATCATTGGCGAAAACCGCATCCGGGAAGCTGAGTCAAAATTGTCTTTGATTGGTAAAAAAGCCGTCTGGCATCTCGTAGGACACCTTCAGACAAATAAAGTAAAAAAAGCCTTAGAGATTTTTGAGACAATCCAATCGGTAGATTCACTACATTTAGCTTCAGAATTAAATCAGCGGGCAAAACAGAAAAACAAGAAAATAGATGTCTTGATTGAAGTAAATACTTCGGGTGAGACCACTAAATTTGGTTTTTTACCATCTGGGGTAATTCCAGCGCTTAAAGAAATGGCGATTTTTGAAGCGTTGAACATTCGTGGTCTAATGACTGTTGGATTATTTTCTTCCAATCAGGAAGAGGTAAGACCTTGTTTTCGCCTCTTGAGAAAATTAAAAGAAGAAATAGAAAGACTTCGTTTGGATAAAATTTCTATAGATTATCTCTCAATGGGAATGAGCGGTGATTTTGAGATGGCGATTGAAGAAGGGTCAAATATGGTGAGAATAGGTGCTGCCATCTTTGGCCCACGTCAGTAGTGTTACTAAGAATGAAAGCCACGAGTGCGAGGTTGATATCAAAGATTAAAAATCTCCCGCCTTTGGCGGGATCCCGCTAAAAGCGTGGAAAATATCAAATACACAAACCCAAAATGTAAAGATTATTTTTTTGTCCTTCCGCCTCTGCTGATTTCTTTTTAGTTTTTATGTTTTTGATGTGTGTTTTTGATTTTAAACCTGTGAATTCCGTGTTCTCCGTGGTGAATTTTTTAAGAAGGAGGATAAATGAAAATTACTCCCTTAGATATTCGTAAACAAAGTTTTAGAAAAAAAGTTCGTGGGCTTGACCCAGATGAAGTCCAGGCATTCCTAGAAATGGTGGCAAATGAATTTGAAGAACTAATTAAAGAAAATACCACTCTGACTGAGCGATTGCAAAATGCTGAGAGTACGGTTGAAGATTATAGAAGAATGGAACGAACTTTACAGGACACACTGATGAACGCTCAGAAGACCTCAGATGAGTTGAGACAAAATGCAGAGAAGAGAGCAGAATTGACTGTTAAAGAAGCTCAAATCAAAGTAGAACAGATGATTGCCGAAGCAAGAAGCAGGTTTGCTGACCTCCAGCGACAGATTTCAGACCTAAAGAATCAGCGTCAGGCTTACCTGACAAAATTTCGTAGTCTCTTGGAAACTCACCTGGAAATGCTCCAATACCAAGAGATGGAAAGTGGTATGCGGGTTCAGACTCAAATTTTTGACACAAAATTGTCTCTGACAGAGACAGTAAAAAGGGAAGAAAAGATACCTATAGTGGTTTCATCTACTCAAGAGAAAGAGAATGATGCATGAACGGATTTGTCTGAAAGTTAGAGTTCAGCCCAGAGCCGACTCAGATGGAATCGTCGGCTTTCAAAGCGATGAGACGCTTAAAATCAGAATCACTTCGCCACCAATAGATAATCAGGCGAATGAGCATCTGCTGAAATTTTTAGCGAGAAAATTAAAAATTCCAAAAGGCAATATTCAACTCATATCAGGACAAAGGTCGCGGAACAAGATTTTAGAAATTCAGGGAATTAGCAAAAATAGTTTGATAAATCTTCTTAAGTTAAATGGAGGAAGAAATGACTGAATTGAAGAAGATGATTGCTGAAACGACTGAGTTCTTAAAAAAGAAGACCAAAATTGAACCAGAAATCGGTATTATCCTTGGAACCGGTCTTGGAGGACTGGTGAAAGAAATCGAAGCGGAAGTCGTCGTCCCTTACGAAGAAATTCCCCATTTTCCCCTCTCTACGGTAGAATATCATGCCGGGAAACTTATTTTCGGAAAATTAAGTGGCAAGATAGTGATGGCCATGCAAGGCCGCTTTCACTATTACGAAGGCTACACAATGCAACAGATTACCTTTCCCGTGCGGGTGATGAAGGTGATGGGGACAGAAATTCTCATCGTTTCTAATGCCTGTGGTGGTGTGAATCCTGTCTATGAATCAGGAGACATAATGGTCATCTGGGACCACATCAATATGTTAGGAAATAATCCTTTGATTGGTCCCAATGACGAATCATTGGGACCTCGCTTTCCGGATATGTTTGAATGTTATGACCGCAAACTAATTGCTTTGGCTGAGGTAGTGGCACTTGAGGAAAAAATTAAATTGCAGAAAGGCGTCTATCTGGCATTTACTGGACCCAATTTAGAGACAGCGGCTGAATATCGTCTGGCAAGGATTATGGGTGCTGATGTCGTAGGGATGTCAACCATTCCGGAAGTAATCGTCGCCCGGCACCAAGGAATGCGGGTATTAGGTTTTTCTATTGTTACGGATATGGGACTGCCAGACGCACTTAAACCAATCAAAATAGAAGAGGTGCTGGAAATTGCTCACACTGCCGAACCAAAATTAACAAGAATCATTAAAAGAGTAGTGGAGAAAATTTGAAAATGCCCATCAGATTTACACATCATGCCAAGCTCCAAATGGGAAAACGGAAGATTAGTGAAGAGGAAGTAATAATAACTTTGGAAAACCCTGATGAGGTAAAGCAAGGCAGTCACTCTAAAGAGACTATCGCTATCAAATATTTTGGTAAAAAACGAATTAGAACAATTTATATTTCAGAACCTTTAGAAACCAAAATCATCATTGTAACTCATTAAACTAAGGAGTGATCATTATGCAAATTTCTTATGACAAAGAAGCAGATGCCGTGGCTATTTGGTTCAAAGATGTTGTATCGGCAAAAACTATTGATATTACAGAAGACATTTTCATTGATATAGACGAGAATGGAAAACTCGCTGGGATTGAAATTTTACATGCAAGCGAAAAGACAAATTTGATTGATTTGCTAAATTTTTCACTTCAGTTTCCTAATAATAAGAAACTTGAGGTAAGACTCCCGGATTTAATCACTGGTTAACTTTCCTAGTGGTCTATAACAGAAATAGGTTGGATTTGTAGTTGCTCAATTCATTGAGCATTTCGTTGTGGTGTCCCGATAACTCGGGACGACTACAAAAGCCGAAATATTTATGTTACTACCCGCTAGCTCGGGATTAGCGTTCTTGGAGTAAGATATGAGCATTCTCGTTGTCGGTTCCATTGCCCTTGATTCTGTGAAGACTCCTTGCGGAGAAACAAAAGAAGCACTCGGCGGTTCAGCCTTGTATTTTTCTGCCGCCGCCAGCTTCTTTGCCAAAGTGAAAGTGGTCGGAGTAGTAGGTGAAGATTTTCCACACCATAAGGTTCGTTTTCTTGAAGAACGGGGAGTAAATTTGGAAGGATTAGAAATAAGAAAAGGCAAAACATTTCGCTGGGTCGGCTGCTATGAACATAATCTAAATGAAGCAAAAACCTTAAGTACCTGTTTGAATGTCTTCAAAGACTTTAATCCCAAGTTGGCGAAAGGTTATGAAAAAAACGATTTTGTTTTTCTGGCTAATATTGACCCAGTGCTGCAGAGAAAAGTTCTCACAAAGGTTGAAAAGCCTAAGGCAGTAGTTTGCGATACGATGAATTTCTGGATTAAGGGTAAACGGAAAGAACTAATAAAAACTCTGAAAGATGTAGACATAATGATTCTGAACGATGCCGAGGTTAAAGAATTTGCGGGAGAACCAAATCTAATCAAAGCGGCTAAATGGATTCGCTCACTCGGGCCTAAAATTGTAGTAGTTAAAAAAGGAGAACACGGTGCTTTGATGTTTTACTCTCAAGATTTAATTTTTTCCGCACCTGCCTATCCGTTGGAATCTGTTTCTGACCCCACTGGAGCTGGCGATAGCTTTGCTGGCGGATTCGTCGGTTGCTTAGCCAGACTAAAGGAGATGACGGAGTCCAATTTGAGAAAAGCGGTAATTTATGGGAGTGTAATGGCTTCTTTTTGCGTGGAAAAATTCAGTTTGGAGAGACTAAAGACTCTTACATCCGAAGAAATAAATCAGAGATTCAGAGAGTTTGGACGGCTAGTCCATTTTGGCAGATAGGAGAAACTTACGAAGGTGCAATATGAAGAAAGTAAAAAGAAAAATTATTAAGATTAACGAAGAGTTGTGCAATGGTTGTGGCAACTGTATACCGTCTTGTCCCGAAAAGACGATAGAGATTGTTGACACTCCTGGAGTTCAGTAAAAACTTATTTTATGAAGCAAGAACAGAGAGAACCATAATGTTTAAACCAGTTTCACCCGATTTGAATATTCCTGAACTTGAACATCGTATTCTTAAATTCTGGGAAGATAGCGGTATGCTTGAGAAATACTTAAATAGAAACAAAGGAAAGAAAAAGTTTTCTTTTCTTGATGGCCCCATTACCGCCAACAATCCTATGGGTGTTCACCACGCCTGGGGTAGAACATATAAGGATATATTCCAGCGCTACAAGGCAATGAAGGGTTTTGACCAGCGATTTCAAAACGGATTTGATTGCCAGGGACTGTGGGTGGAAGTGGAAGTGGAAAAAGAATTGGGGTTCAATTCCAAACGGGACATTGAAAAGTTTGGCATTGAAAATTTTGTAAACAAATGCAAAGAACGAGTGCATCAATACTCAAAAGTTCAAACAGAGCAATCTATTCGCCTGGGACAATGGATGGATTGGGGTGAATGGGATACAGCCTTTTCGGAAGATGATGATTGGCTGAAGAAAAGTCATTCATATTATACAATGTCTGATGAGAATAATTATGGTATTTGGGATTTTTTGAAAAAGTGCCATGAGAAAGGTTGGATTTATAAAGGAACTGATGTAATGCCTTGGTGTATCCGTTGTAGCATTGCTCTTTCTGATATGGAAATTGCTACTGAGGGCTACCAGGAAATGACTCACAAAGGCGTGACAGTGAAGTTACCACTCTTGGGGCAAAAAAGAGAATACCTATTGGTTTGGACCACTACTCCCTGGACATTAACCTCTAATACAGCAGTAGCAGTTCATCCAGAATTTGTTTACTCAAAGGTAAAAGTTGATGACGAAATTTTCTATCTGGCAAAAAGTAGATTGGAAATTTTGGGAGAAAAGTTTAAAATTTTAGAAGAAATGCCAGGGGATAAATTGGTCGGTCTCAAGTATCAAGGTCCATTTGATGAACTGCCAGCCCAAAAAAGAATAGAACACCGAGTAGTTCCCTGGAAAGAAGTGAGTGAGACAGAAGGAACTGGTATGGTTCACATTGCCCCGGGTTGTGGTAAGGAAGATTTTGCTCTCGGCAAAGAATATAACTTAGCCGTAGTGGCTCCACTGGATGAATTTGGCCTATATCTTGAAGACTTTGATTGGCTAACGGGCAGAAATGTTAATGAAGTGACAGAGCCGATTGTTACCAATCTTGAAAGGAAAGGAATTTTATATTTGGTTGAAGATTATGTGCATCGCTATCCTATCTGCTGGCGCTGCGATTCAGAACTCGTCTTTCGCTTGGTTGACGAATGGTTTATTTCTATGAAAGAACTGCGTGAGCAAATTAGCGAAGTGGCAAAGAAAGTAGAATGCTGGATACCAGACTTCGGTTTGGAAAGAGAACTGGATTGGCTAAGAAATATGAGTGATTGGTGCATTTCTAGGAAGAGATACTGGGGATTAGCTTTGCCAATCTGGGAGTGTTCTTGCGGACATTTTGAGGTCATTGGTAGTAAAGAGGAATTGAAGAAAAAGGCTATTAAAGGTTGGGAGGAATTTGAAGGGCACAGTCCACATCGCCCCTGGGTAGATGCAATAAAGATTAAATGCCCTCAATGTAAAAAAGAGATTTCCAGAATTCCTGATGTAGGTAATCCCTGGCTTGATGCGGGTATTGTTCCCTTTTCCACAATGAAATATTGGGGGGATAAAAGCTATTGGCAGGAATGGTTTCCCGCACATTTTATTACCGAATGTTTCCCCGGTCAATTTCGCAATTGGTTCTATGCTATTTTAACTATGAGCACTGTTCTGAAAAATAAGCCACCGTTTAGAATCTTATTGGGACATGCTTTAGTCAAAGATGAGCACGGTGAAGATATGCACAAAAGTAAAGGCAATGCTATTTGGTTTGATGAGGCGGCAGAAAAGATGGGAGCAGATGTGATGCGCTGGATGTTTGCCTCACATAATCCTGCCCTAAATTTGAACTTTGGTTACCACGGCAGTGAAGAGATAAAAAGAAAACTTTTGACCTTATGGAATGTCTACTCTTTCTTTGTAACTTATGCCAATATTGACAATTTTGTGCCAGGGAAATTACCATCACCGGAGTCGCTCACATTTTTAGACCGCTGGATTCTCTCTCGGTTACACCATCTGATTAAATTTACTGAGGAGAAAATGGATAGCTACGAAGTGGCTTCAGTTACCAGAGAAATTGAGAGATTTGTGGAGGACTTGTCTACTTGGTATGTCCGCCGCAGTCGCCGGCGATTCTGGAAATCAGAGAACGATGAAGATAAATGGCTCGCTTATTCTACTCTTTATGAAACCCTGGTGATATTGACAAAACTTATCGCTCCAATTATGCCATTTTTAAGCGAAGAAATCTATAAAAATTTGGTTTCTACCGGACCTCAAAGTGTGCATTTGACTGATTTTCCAAAATATGAGGAAAAATTTCTTGATGAAGAATTGGAAAGAGATATGGATTTAGCCAGAAGGATTGTCTCTTTAGGTCATTCCGCCCGGAACAAAGCAGGAATTAAAGTCCGTCAACCCCTGGCCGGGATGCAGATTAAAACTGTCAACGACCAGGAATGTGTGAGGATTAACAATTCTGAGGCAATAAAGAATCTAATTACCGAAGAATTAAATATCAAGGGAATTGACGGAGTGGGAATAAGTCTTGATTCTTATTTTGTCCATACTGCTTTGCCTCGCTTTGAACGACTGGGACCTTGCTTTGGTAAAGAGACCAGTAAGGTCGCCCAGTGGATTAAGGACTTTTCTAAAGACACAGTAAGGCAACTTTTGCGTGAAGGATATTATGAAGGCACTATTGGCCATAAAAGAGTGAGAATTGAAAGAGAAGATGTAGAGATTCAAAAAAAAGAAAAAGAAAACTGGTGTGTGGTTATTGAAGAAGAGTATGGAGTAGCTCTGAATACAGAAATCACTCAGGATTTGAAAAATGAGGGTTTTGCTCGGGAATTTGTTCACCGGGTTCAACTCTTACGCAAAGAAGCAAATTTTGATGTTATTGATAGAATCAAACTTTATTATCAGACAACCGAAGCTCTGAAGAAAGCCATAACTTCTCCCAAGTATTTAGATTACATCAAGAATGAGACTCTGGCAGTAGAATTGTCTGACCAACCCTTAGTTGAAAAAGAAGGAGAAATCACAAAAATAGAAAATATAAATGGGGAAGAAGCAAAGATTACCTTGGAACGAGTGAGAACCTGATTTTGTATATCAGTGACGGTAAAAGGGAGAGTTACGAAGCCTGTATCGTTAAGAGTCAAAAGTTTTAGGGTTAAAATGACGAAAGACGTAATCCCTAAACGAAACGGGCATCCTAACCATAGCCTTTTATAGTTTCCTTTTGAAACGAAGCGAGCCTCGTAACCGTGACCATTGAGCGTTGCTTTTTTGAATGAAGGGAGGTAAACTATGGATAAGAAAGACTTGAAAAAATTTGAAGAAAGACTTTTAAAAGAAAGAAAGAGAGTTCTCGCTGGACTGGGGCATTTAGAAAATGAGGCGTTGGGTTCAACTCAGAAAGAGGCTTCCGGAGATCTTTCCGCCTATTCCTATCATCCAGCTGATTTAGGAACTGATACGATGGAAAAAGAAAAAGATGTTTTATTAGTTTCCACCACGGGGGATGAACTTTATGAAATTGATGATGCCTTGCGGCGAATCCAAAAGGGAACCTTTGCCAAATGTGAAAAATGTGGCAAATCCATTGAAAAGACAAGATTGAATGCTGTTCCCTACGCCAGGTTTTGCCTGAAATGTCGCCAGGAAGAAGAGAAACAGAAAGAAAAAAAGCCCTGATGCTTAAGAGAAGAATGACCATATGGGGAATCTCACTCTTTGTTTTTCTTTTTGACCAGCTTACAAAACAGCTTATTCAGAAAGAGATGCTTTTGGGTGAATCACAAAGAGTTTTAGGTGAGTTGATAAGACTTACCTATATCCGTAATCCTAATGCGGTATTTGGCATTTCTTTAGGAAAGGGCTGGGTCTTTTTAATTTTTTCTTTCTTAGCTATTGCCGCCATTATTTATTTTTATCTTAAACTCAAAAGACAGACATCTTTCATTTTTCTGGTGGGTTTGAGCCTTATCTTTGGGGGGGCTATTGGTAATTTCTGCGACCGCCTGTTTTTTGGTGAAGTTGTTGATTTTATTGATGTAGGAATTGGACATCATCGTTGGCCAATTTTTAATGTAGCCGATAGTGCAGTAACTATTGGAATAATTTTAATTTTCTGGGAAAATTTTAGGAAATAGAAAAAATGCAAAAACAAAAGAAAAACAAATCCATGACATTATTAAAAGAGAAACAAGAAGTTTATGAAATAAACAAAAAGGTAATTTCTCTATCTGTAATTGAAGAAATTGTTGAAGAAGTTGTCAATAAAAAACTCAGGGAATTACTCAGCGACCCTGATTATGGCCTAGAACTGCGGGAGGAATTTAAGAACAAATTGGATTCTATATTGAGGCAAAAAAAGAAGATAATCCCGGAGGAAGAGATTGCTGAAAAATATGGAGTGAAATTGTAATGGACAAAGTGGAATAATGTTCTGAAGCAGATAAAAATTTGGAAAAGTTAGACCAGCAGATAAGGGAGAGGGTTATCAAGAAAATTCATTGGTTAGCAAGAAACATAGAAAATATAAAGCCCGAAGCGCTTGGTGGCAAATACAAAGACTTAGACAAAATGCGTATCGGCAACTAGTGGTCTGTAACATAAATTAACGCTATTAAGTTGGCCCGAAGATACAGACCACTGCGGGGGGTCTTAGTCCCGATTCAATCGGGACTAAGGGGTTACAATTCCGAAAGTTGCCAGTGGCAAG
>JBFLXN010000011.1:0-27523 GCA_040755715.1 Candidatus Edwardsiibacteriota bacterium | reverse complement strand
AGATTCTGGTGTAATAACAAACTTATCGATGTTCAAAGAGTAAAAATCAGTGATCTACAGCAGTTCACTTTTGAAGTTTAAATGGTTCACTTTTGAAATTTAGCTAACAGGATTTTTTTAATTTTTTTAAAAAAAATTTAATAGGAGTTTTTCCAATTTTTTGGGGGTAATTTTCAAAATTTTGTCAAGTATTTTCAACTCCCAACTCTTCGGCTAAGGCAGAGACAATTTTGGGGTCAAAATCATGGTTACTGCGCTGGTGCAATTCCTGGAGGGCTTCGGCGATTGATAGGTTCTGGCGAAAAGGCATCTCGGTGGTCAGATTGTCATAAGCCTCAGCTACCGCCAAAATGCGAGCACCTAGTGGAATTTTTTCACCGGCCAGATGGTCAGGATAGCCCTTTCCATCATATCTCTCATGATGATGGCGAATTAGCGGCCTCACCTTTCGCAAGAAACCAATGGGTTCAATAATCTTTTCTCCCAATAGACTATGCCCCTGAATTTGTTTATACTCTGCTTCTGTCAGAGTGCCTGTCTTTTGTAATAGTTCTTCCTTGAGTCCGAGTTTTCCCAAATCGTGCAAAAGTGCAGACCAGCTTAAAATAAATTGTTCTTCTTCAGAAAGATTGAGTCTTTTGGCAATTTTAATAGCGTATTCTCTGACCTTTTCTGAATGATTAACAAAGTGTGGGTCTTTAGCCCCTTGAGCCGTAATCAATGCCTTGAGCACTTGAAGATGTTCCCGCTTCAAACTTTCAGCATAGAGAAAATTTTGTAAAAAGACAAAAATTACTCTAACAATTGTTTGGAGCAGTCTCGCGTCTTCCTCTTCAAATTTTTTTTGATTCCTTCCGTCGGCAAGAACAATCAAACCCTGTTTTTCCAGATTAGCGGTAACCAATTCAGTAAATCCGCCTTTTAGCGGCGTATTATATCTCAAAATCTTGGCTTCGCCTCTCTCAAAGGTCCTCCCAATTTCCTCCGTTTCCAAATTAATTACCATTCCCTTGGAAAGTAATTCTTCCAAACCGTTGACTACCTTCACCACTAATTTCCCTTCTTCAAAAAGAAGCAATGCGCCGGCTTTAACTTGCATAATCTCAATCGTCTGCTGGAGGGATTTTTCTAAGAGTTGATGGGGGCCCACCTCTTGGGTAAGTTGGGACAATTCTTCAAGTAATTTATTGAGTCCAGAGATTTGTTCTGCCAGTAAGGATTCTCGCTCCTTAAGTTTTAGGTTGATTTCTTCTAGTTGTGTAGTGGCGTCTGAAAGGCGATGAATCAAGCGTTTGCGTTCTTGAAGGAATTCCTGTTTCTCTAACGCTCGGCGGGCTAAGGAAAGAAGTTGGTCTAACTTTATTGGCTTTGTCAAATAGTCATAGGCCCCTTGACGCAGAGCATCAATGGCCGTTTCTGTAGAAGCATAACCGGTCATAATGACCACTTGAATTTCGCTTTCAATCTCCTTGATGGCTTTAAGAAGGTCTATTCCGCTCTCCAATCCGAGACGGAGGTCCAGAAGAACTAAATCAGGTGGTTGACTTTGGACGATGTTAAAAGCATCCTGGGCTGTGGTAACCGAAGCCACTTCATAGCTTTCGGATTCTTCTGAAAGGGCTCTTGAAACCCAATAAGAAAAATTTGAGTCATCATCAACAACTAAGATTTTCTTATGTCTTTCCATATGGCATCCTTCAATTTTTGCCCTGCCTTTTCATACCACCCCGGCTTGCATAATGTCGTGTAAGTGAATAATGCCGACAGGATGCTTACGGTTATCAATAACGATTAAGGCGGTGATTCGGTAACTCTCCATCAATTTGGCCGCCTTGGCGGCTAACTCTTCTTTGGTAATGGTCTTGGGAGAACGATTCATAACCTCTGTGACCGGTAAAGAAAAAATTTCTTTAGAGTAATGGTCTAATAGCCGACGCAAATCACCATCAGTAATCACGCCGAGCAATTTTCCCTTTTTGTCAACGATGGTAGTGATTCCTCGCTTGCTAGTCATTTCCAGAATTGCTTCCTTCATCTTTGCCTTTTCAGAAACGACAGGAATATCTTTGCCTTTCAACATTAGGTCTTCAACCCTTAAAAGTACTTTGCGACCCAGAGTGCCTTTTGGATGTAACAGAGCAAAATCTTCTGGCTGAAAATTCCTTTCAGAGAATACCGCTACCGCTAAGGCATCGCTCATTACCAAAGCGGCCGTGGTGCTGGAAGTAGGAATGAGGTCAAGAGGACAGGCTTCTTCCTTTACAGAGACATCAAGGGCTACATCACTCATTCTCACAAGCGGTGAGTTAAGATTGCCCACTAAACTGACAATTTTCACCCCGAGTCGCTTAAGGGTTGGCAGCAACTCATAGATTTCTTCTGTCTCTCCACTCTTAGAAATAATAATGATTAAGTCTTTCTCTCCTACGACGCCCAAATCGCCATGCATTGCTTCGACGGGATGCAGAAAATGAGCCGGGGTGCCGGTGCTGGTCAGAGTGGCCGCTAATTTTTGACCGATAATCCCGGATTTCCCCATTCCAGTAACAATCACTCGTCCCTGGCAGTTTAGAATTAGATTCACTGCTTCAGTGAATGACTGGTCAACTCGCTTGAGTAAAGCACTTACGGCTTTAATTTCTCTTCTAATTACTTCCTTAGCTTGCTTAATGATTTTCTGCATCTTCACCTTCTTCCCTTGGGTCAAATCTAGCCACGGAAGCACAAAATGATGATATGCTAATACGCTGATACGGAAACTACATATAGCGGATAGGCTACGGTCATGGTTATCCGCCTAAGGCGGACTTCGGTCAATAAGTTTATTGAGTTCATTGAGTTTCTTGAGTTTCATAACCCAAGAAACTATGTAAACCCAAAAACTGTGTAAACTTTCTCAAGATTGACGATACGACCCTCGTAACCCTAACCCATTAACGATTTTCCTTACTACATATCAGCCTATTACCGTATCCACGCCGTATGTTCCTGTGGCTTTTTCCCTTTTACTACTCTGTCAATTTCTAATAATTCTTTTAGCAGACTTTCTAATTTATTAAGTGGTAGCATACTTGCCGCATCACAAAGGGCTTTGCTCGGCTGAGGGTGAGTTTCAATGAAGATGGCATCACAGCCGACAGCAACTCCAGCTCGGGCTAAAGGTTCAATAAACTGTGGTTCTCCACCCGCAGGCTCCGACGAGGGTCTTCCGTACTTGCGAATAGTGTGGGTTACATCAAAGACAACTGGATAGCCGAAGGAGCGCATAATGACTAAAGAACGAAAATCCACCACTAAATTGTGGTAGCCAAAACAAGTCCCCCGTTCGGTCAAAATGATTTTTTTATTCCCCACACTTTCAATCTTTCTAATAATATGTTGGACATCTTCTGGTGCCAAAAATTGTCCCTTTTTAATATTCACTATTTTGCCTGTCCTGGCGACGGCTAAGGTCAAACCTGTTTGCATTGAGAGATAGGCAGGAATTTGCATAATATCTATGACTTCACTAGCAGGAATTACTTCATCTGGATAATGCACATCAGAAAGAATTGGAACTCCAAAGGTCTCCTTTATTTTTTGCAGAAGTTTCAATCCTTTCTTAAGTCCTGGACCTTGATACGAGTGAGCTGAAGAGCGGTTATCTTTCTTATAAGATGATTTAAAAACGAAACCCATCTTCAGTCTTTGCACAATCTTTTTTATTCTCTCGGCAGTAGTCATTACGAGTTTTTCATCTTCAAGAACGCAGGGACCGGCGATAAGTGCTAAAGGATTTTTCCCACCCAATCTAACATCACCTACCACAATTTCCTTTGTCATAATTTTCTCCAATTACTTCAATGACTCTTTCTGCTCGGTCTCCCAAGGAGGTGGCAATAAGATAAGTTGTATCCTAATATCATTCTGAGGCTAAAGCCGATTATAAAAGACCAAATTGACGGATTTTCATCCTCCAGTTTCACTTTATCATTCAAGACGGAAAGATAAAACTGCATTTTGCCAGCATATTCTGGTTTGAAATCCCCAAATTTTAATTCTATAGCCACAAGGCACTTGAGTTTTCTATGATAAAGTAAAAGGTCGATAAAAAATTCTTCATCTTCTATTTCTATTCTATATTGATTACCGATAAAAGTAAAATAACCACCCATTTCAATAAGAAACTTTCTGACATTGTTTAATAATTCTATCTCAAGTTCTTTTTCAGAATGGTCTTCACCTAATTCTAAAAAATCAAAAATATATTCATCTTTAACTGCGAGTTTTGCTTGAGTCTTATATTTTTCTGGTAAGGTTTTCTCAAAATTTGTTTGGTTGAGAAGATATTTTTCATAAGATTTATTTTCAATTTGGTGTATTAATACATTCTTTGACCAGCCAAACTTTTTTGTCATTTTAATATAAAATTCGCGTTCTAAATCATCTTTGCATATTTCAAGTATAACGATATTCTTTGTCCAACTGATTTCTTGCACCATTGGTGCAAGTTTTTGGTTTTGATAATAACACAAATAAAATTTCCGCATGCGCCAGATATTATCTCTTGAGAATCCTTTGATTCCAGGAAATTCTTTTTGTAAATCAGTTGCCAGATTTTCAACAACTGACATTCCCCAATTATACTCTTTTTGTTTTTCAATAATCTTTTTTCCAATATCCCAGTAGAGATTAATCAACTCTTTGTTAACTCTTGTCAGTGTTTCATACTGGGCAAGACGAATTCTCTCTTTAATGTCTTTTACAAATAGTTTATATTCATCTTGTCTTATTTTAGTTATAATTACCTCAACTCCTTTCCACTATTTTTATTTCTTCGTCAGTTAAATTATATAACTTATAAACCATCTGGTCAATCTGACATTCGTATTCTTTGACCTTTGCCTGCTTGCTCGGATTATTAAGATAATCATCATCTTTTGTGAGAGAAAGGATTTTATCAACAAGGTCAATAAATGGTTTTTGGTCTATAGGGGGGAATTTCTTATTAACGAACTTTTAAGAAGGGTTCCTGTAATAATTTTAGACATTTACTGATGAAATAATTCCTTCTATACTCCCCTAAGGCTTTTAGGGAAGGGATTATTGTGGATGAGATTATCCTAATAATAGCACATAAATCAAAAATCCCCCCAATAACAAAAAGAGAAATGCAGTGGCTAATTTTACACCGGGCACAGATTTTTCCATTACCTCCCCAATCTTCTTTGATGAAATACCAAAATAAGCAACCAAAAAGACAAGAATCATCGGCACTTCAAACATAAGATTATAGAGAAGAAGATACCCAGCCGCAGTCAAACGATAAGTGGTCAATTGAGAGACCAGTGTAATAGTCGGCAGATAGACCTGTCCAGTGCAGGCAAATTCTAAAACCGAGGTAATCAGTCCCACTACGAAGGCACCGGTGATTACCCCCCCTGTTCCCATTCTTTCACGAATGAGACGATGAATTCTCTGCTTAGTACCTCGGGATAGTTGTAATGTTACTTCACTAAATTTGCCTTGTTTTGCCTTAAAATAGTCTCTAAAGTTTAGAAAACTCAAGACAAAAACGAGCAGCGCCATCGCCGTATAGAGAATCCGCGTAATCAAAGGTAGAATTTTGAGACTTAGGAGAAAAGAAAGGATTCCCAATCCAATTAAAAAATAGACTAAAAAATCAGCGAAGGTATAAGAAATTCCTACCCCGAGAATTTCCCCACGCTTGCGACCGACAAAAGTGAGATAAGAGATAAAAAAGACCAAGACGGTGAAACTGCAGGGGTTCAATCCATCTAAAAGTCCGGCAAGAATAATCGCCAGAATACCCCAAGCCTTGAATCGGCTGATAATTTCTTCCATCGCCTGGGATTTTAATTTTTCCGCTTCCTCCCAGCAGATTTTTGTTCCCTTATCTTTATATTTCTCAAGTAATTTTCTCACAGAATCATCATTTATCTCTTCAGAAACAAGAAAGTCTTCACCGAGAAAGATAGTCGGAGCAATAAGGCGCTTTTGAGGGGGAATTTTATAAAGCATTCCTAAAGCTTCAGCCATCTTTTTCTCTGCGGAATTATTTAGGTCAAATTTTTTGACCACCAGATTGGGATATTGAACCACAAAGGCTTTAAGCATATATTCTGCCCGCTGGCAGTGGGGACAGCGAGGACTTAAAAGATAGGCTAAATACATTTTCAGAGGTTCTACTGGAGGGGGTGGGTCATCATTCTTCTTTTCAGAAGTCTTTTGAGGTTGACGGCGCGTGGTTCTTCTCTCCTGAACTTTTCTTTCAAGAATCTGAGGTAATTTCTCAAAAATGAGTTTATTTCCTCCTAAAATCTCGTCTTCTATTACCACAATGGGAATAGGATTATCTCTCTTTTCGAGTTTTGCCTCAATTTCCATCAAATTCTGATAATTCACCGGATTGTCCAAGTCAAGCCAGTTAACAGAAATTTCCTGGCGGTATTTTTTCACAATCTTTTGGGCGATGAACTTTTTGAGAGAGTCGCATTCGGCACAATCCCGGGCGTAGAAGATGACCAAAGGAATCTTTTGACCCCCGACTTCTTGAGTTAGTCCTCTCCCTGGTTTTACGGTGGCTTCGGCAAGAATTTGGTTCACCAGAGAATCATCCGGAATTTCACTTACCAGTGGCAAAAGTTTTCCTTTATAATCAATGATTTTTCCATTTTCCAGTTTCAGTTTCAATTCTCCGAGATACTTTCCACCAGCACCGGCTTCAACCAGAAGTGTTTGACCAATCTTCTCCGGAGTCTCAATTAAATTTTGGGTATGTCCTCCCACAATTAAGTCTATTTCTGGAAACTTTTCAGGAATTTTTTGCTCCTCCTCATAACCTAAGTGAGAAAGAAGAATAAGTAAGTCAACTTTTGGTCTAATCTCTTTTAGTATTTTGGGCACAACTTCTTCCCAAGGTTCAACGGTGATGCCTTCAATTTGTGGTTTTGGGGTAAAGAAAAATGCTCTGGGTGAAGTGATGCCAATAACACCAATTTTTACTTCGTTAATTTTCTTGATAATATAGGGCTTGCTTAAGAGAAGTCCCTTTTGAAAAATGTTGGCACTAAGGAATGGAATCTTACTTTTTTGCATCATTCGTTGAAAGAAAGCGGTGCCATTAGAAAATTCCTGGTCTCCAATAGAAACGGCGTCATATCTCATTGCTCGGTAAGTGCACATCAGCAGTGAGTCTCTCTTTTCGTCAGGCATTACGCCAAATAGGTCTCCGGAATCAAGCAAAAGAATCTGTTCTTTTTCCCGATGCTGTTTGATTAAAGTGGCTCGTTTTGTCAATCCGCCTTTTGGTTCACTCGGGCAATGACAGGGGAATAAGTTGCCACCAGTGGTATTACTGTAAAGGATAGTAATCTCAAATGGGCCAGAGTGGACTGAGCCAGTCTTTAGGATAAGAAACCACAGATTAACACAAACTAACCCTGTAGTAAAAAGTGGGGTTAATACAGATGAGACTAGGGATTTTTTATTTAATAGCATAGAAAATTATATTTTTGACTCCGCTAAAGGAATAGGCAAAGGGGATGTGGCAGGAAAGTCTGCCCATTAGTCTGGTAATGAGATTTATTTGGCTTTAGCAAAAAGCAATTGATTTCAAAATCAATTTTCTTTCGTTTTCGGCTAAAGCCGGCTTAATTTCTTCATTTTAATTTATCCCTGAAGGTCGTGGCAAATGCCAGAATTTCCTTGACATAGGATTCAAGTGAAAAATTTTTTACTTTCTCTGGACCTCTTGACCCTTTGATTCCTTAAATTCTAAATTTGAAGGAAAAATACGATAAGCAGTCTCTCCGACTTTAATCATCCCGTAAGTCTCTCTCGCTACTCTTTCAATAGTGGCCGTGTCACTTTCTAAAGCCTCACATTCTCGTTTCAGGATTTCATAGCGAGTCATTTCTTTGAGGATGTCCTGTTTAATCTTTCTCTCCTCTTTTCTTAGCGCCCATAATTTTAAGAGCCCAAAGTTTCCCAGGATATAAGTAAAGATAAACCAAGAAAACAAAACTAAAAAAAGCAAAATTGCTGGAATTTTTCTAAAGAACAAATTCCTTTTTCTACGAATAAATGCACTGCGCCTTTGGAAGTGGAACATAGGCGTCCCGCAAAATCAAAATGCAAATATCAAAAATCAAAATTACAAATCAAAAATTTAATTCTTTCTCTTTTCACTCGGTCTTTTTTAAATTTTGGATTTTGATATGTCTTTTTGATTTTTGATGTTTGATTTTTGATATTTTAAAGTCTCTGGAAAGCAGTTTTACCAAGAAAGACGGCGGATTCACCTAATTCTTCTTCAATGCGCAGAAGCTGATTGTATTTAGCCACTCTATCTGTTCGTGAGGCAGAACCAGTCTTTATTTGCCCCGTATTAGTGGCTACCACTAAATCAGCAATAGTAGTATCTTCTGTTTCTCCTGAGCGATGAGAGACCACAGCAGTGAATCCCGCTTTCTTTGCCATTTCAATGCAATCTAAAGTTTCTGTTAAGGTGCCAATCTGATTTAATTTTATAAGAATGGAATTAGTGATGCCCTCTTCAATTCCTCTCTTCAATCGCTTTGGGTTAGTGACAAAGAGGTCATCACCGACAATCTGGATTTTTTTGCCGAGCCTTTCAGTCATTAGCTTCCAGCCTGACCAATCATCCTGGGCTAAACCATCTTCAATAGAGATGATGGGATATTTTTCTACTAATTTGGTATAGAAGTCAATCATTTCTTCTGATGTCTTTTTTCCTTCCTTCAACTTATATAAATTATCCTCAGTGGAGAAAAATTCACTGGCGGCTGGGTCCAGAGCAATAAAAATTTCTTCTCCTGGTTTATAGCCTGCCTTTTCTATTCCCTGAACAAGAAGTTGAATGGGTTCTTCATTTGATTTTAGTGGTGGTGCAAATCCACCCTCATCACCAACTGTGATGGCGAATCCTTTATCTTTCAAAACTTTGGATAAATAATGAAAAGTCTCTACGCCCATTCTTAGTGCCTCTTTAAAACTCTTTGCTCCGGCAGGAACAATCATAAATTCTTGTAACTCAATATTCCAGCCAGCATGTTTTCCACCATTGAGAACATTCATCATTGGCACAGGCAAGGTCTTGGCATTGACTCCACCTAAATAGCGATACAAAGGAAGATGCAGGGCATTAGAAGCTGCTTTGGCGCAAGCCAGAGAAACACCTAAGATTGCATTGGCGCCGAGATTTGATTTGTCTTCAGTTCCATCCAGTTCAATTAGTAAATGGTCAATTTTTGTCTGGTAAGTGGCATCTTCGCCTTTAAGTTTTGGAGCAATCTTTTTGTTCACATTATCTACTGCCTTACTCACTCCTTTTCCTAAGTAACGGGTTTTATCTCCATCGCGCAATTCTAAGGCCTCGTGTTCGCCGGTAGAAGCGCCTGAAGGAACGGCCGCCCGGCCAAAGGCCCCGCCTTCTAAATAGCAATCTACTTCCACAGTAGGATTTCCTCGGGAATCTAAAATTTCCCGAGCCTGTAATTTTGTGATATTAGTCATAGGTTTCTCCTTTAAGATTATTTACCTCTAAATCTTGTAGCATATATTTTTTGGGGAAAGTCGCCTTTTGCATACTTAACTTTCCTCTCTCCCTTCACAAGAGATTCATCTGCATACGCTTCTATCACTTCACCTATAAACAGGTTTTTATCTCCTGTTTCTATTTCTTGCCTAACTTTACATTCCATATGAGCTACACACTCACCAATAATAGGAGCTTTTACCTTACGTGCTGGTTGTGGAGTTAATCCTGTCTCCTTAAATTTATCAACTTGATACCCTGAGTGGAAACCGCAATAATATATCTTCGGTTTTAGCTCTTGTGGAGGAACATTTACCATAAATTCTTTATTACTTTCAATTAACTTACACGAATAAGTTCCTCTTCCTATGGCACAAGCGATGAGTGGGGGTTCTTTTGATACAGGCATACAGAAGCTGACCGCTATGATATTTGATTTTCCTTCAATGTCCCCGCAGGTTATCAAAAAATGTCTCATCGGCCACATAAACTCAAGATATTCCACCTCAGTCTTCATTTTTATTATCCTCTAATAAAGGCATTTTGCCCAACGCTGACTGTATCCGAACTATTTCGCTTTTTGTTCCAAAATAGAAGCACAGACGAAAGTCGTATATCCTTGCTAATAATCTCCTTTTGTCTCCTTAACAACTTTTTTGAAGACTGCCGAAAAAGTTTCAGTCAGCGACTTGTCAAACTCCTTCAGCCACTGACTAATGTATCTCCTATCATAGTCAGGGTTTTTCAAAAGGATGGCCTTGATATCTTCAATATCTCTGGTTCTACCGGCAAGGAGCCTTTGAAACACTGTTTACTACCTTTGCAATTTTTAAATCTATTTCTAAACCTTCAAGTGAATTTTTAATGGGGAAAACACCTAACTTAACCGCCTCCTCATACATTGCCGAAACGATAGAAAAGTTCTTCCGCACATCAACTTTATCTCTTTTTATAAAGTCGTTTTCAAATCTTTTGATTTGCTCATAATTGGTGATCATCTTTCTACCCTCTGCTTTAAGTATAACACATTTGAAAAATTAGGTCAAGGGTTAAAAAAATGGCGGCTTGGTCTTGAAGCGACGATGAAGCCAGAGATATTGGTCCGGATTCTTTCTAATCTCAGTCTCTAAGAGTCCAGTATACTCTGTAGTATAGTAAATTAAATCTTGTTTTTCATCCTTACTGGGTTGAACTTCCACTGGCTTTAAAATTTTTATGCGGTGTCTGAATTTCTCTTCCCGAACTATAAAGACAGGAATCAATACTGCCTTTGTTTTAAGAGCAAATAGAATTGGGCCGGGGGGGGTTGAAGTAAGGTTGCCAAAGAAATTGACAAAGACGCCGCTTTCGTGGGCATCCTGGTCAGAAAGAAAAGCCACAATCTCATTTTGATGTAATGCCTTCAAAACCTGACGCAAAGAAACACCGAGTGCGATAACCTTAATTCCCATTTTACGCCGATATTTGTTCATCAGTTCGTCTACTTTGCGATTATGTTGTTCTTTATAAATTACATTTACGGGATAACCTTTTAAGGCGACGGCGGCAGCTAAAATTTCCCAACTGCCAAAATGTCCGGTAACAGCAATGATGCCTTTTCCTCTTTTAAAACCTTTGGCAAAATTTTCCAATCCTTCTATCTCTACTAATCTTTCAATGTCCGTCCTTTTAAATTTAGGAAATCGCAAATATTCCACCATTCCCCTGGCAAAGTTCTGATAGGTTCTGGCACCTATTCTTAACCATTCTTTTTCACTTGCTTCAGGGAAGACTCTTTTTAGATTTGCCAGAGTGACCTTGCGTCTGAACCCAATCAAAGAGAAGACAAATTGACCTAAGAGAGAACCCAAAGTGAGAGCATAAGGTAGAGGCAAAAGACAAGCCCACAATCCTAATATTCTCAGGCCTAAATATTCAAGCCAATGGCGAAATTTCATAGTTATAAATCCCCTCTTGAGAGGGGTGTCCCGACAAAGGCGGGATGGGGTGTGTATTCCCTCTTGAGAGGGGTGTCCCGACAAAGGCGGGACGGGGTGTGTATCCCCTCTTGAGAGGGGTGTCCCGACAAAGGCGGGACGGGGTGTGTATCCCCTCTTAGTCATAATACACCCCTTACTCCCCTCTTAATAGAGGGGAGTACGCCTCTTATTCTCCGCAATTGCCGCACTACTCTTGCTATCCTACTTCTCTTCTGTTCAATCGCCTGAGAGGGACAAACCTCTGCACAGCAAAAACAATTTATGCAGAGTTTGTAATTGAACTCAGGAATTTTTGGGGAGTTCAGAAATGAAAGAGCACTCGTCGGACAGATTTGCACACAAAACCCACATCCTTCACATCTTCCTTTAGCAATCGTTGGTCTAATCCAATGCAATCCTTTCAGAAGTTTTATCGGGAGCATTGGAATCGCCTGATAATACCAATTGACAGGCCACTCAAAATCAGAGATAGTTACATTCTCTATTGGCTCACCAAGAATTTCAATCTTTTCTAAATCAGCTTCTCCTAGCCCTCTTTCAAAGGCAATCTGAGTAGTATAAATGGAAAGAGGATTCTTACCAAGAATTTTGGTAACCAGAACATCCACCGCTACCGCATCAGTGCCGGCGATGATGAGTCCAATCGGACGGATTTTGCCTGTAGAGGGCCCGCCGGCTCCTTCCATACCAACAATTCCATCCACCACTGTCAGTTGAGGCTTGACCAGAGAGAAAATATCTACTAAGATTTTTGAAAAAGCCTTTGGCTTCAGGAATTCTTTATGATAAGCAGTCTTGCGCAAGCCAGGAATGACACCAAAGAGATTTTTGATTCCGCAGGTGAGAAGGGTAAGATGATGTGTCTTCAATTTAGGAATATTGATGATGACATCGGCATCTAAGGCAGGTTTGGCAAGCCAATAAGTGCGACTATTTATTCTCTTTGAAAGGATACCAGAGGTTTCAAAGTTTATCAGTTTGAGATTCAGTTCTTCAGCGACTTGTTTGATACCCGTGACTTGCCAGCATCTATTTAGTTCTCCAGTAATGCTGGGGCTATCTCCAATTACAGGAATTCCGCCGGCTTTCTTTACTTCCAGGGCTAATGCCCGTACGACTTCAGGATGGGTGGTTACTGCTTCTTCTGGTTTGCGAGCAGAGAGGAGATTCACTTTGAGCAAAACTCGCTGACCCGGCTTAACTATAGATTCTAATCCACCAACGAGCGCTAGAGCCTGACGAATGGAAGTAGTAACAGTTGACCTTTCATAGTCCCGGCAGCGAATGAGAGCCACTCTGGTGTATTGTAACTTAAATAAGGATTGCATTGTTAAAGGCGATTATCAGAGAATCAGATTATCAGGCTACCAGGTTAATCTATATTCCCTGATCGTCTGATAATCTGATAACCTGATATTCGCTTGTCTAGAGACTCCGCTCTTCAAAAGAATATAACCTTATATTCATGTTACAGAACACTAGCAGCCATTTTACATCCGCACAAACATTTTCCCGGCTAATTGTTTCACCACTCCTCTTAATTCTAAATCTAAGAGGGTAGTCAACAATTGAGGTAAAGGTTTGTCACTCTCTTCACAGATGAGGTCAATGTGTTTAGGTGAAGCAGAAAGGAGGTCATAAATTTGTCTTTCTTCTTCTGAAAGGTGCAGAACTTTTTCTACTTGTTGCGCCGCCTCCTTTTGAATCTTCAATTCTTCCAAGATGTCTTCCACCGTCTGCACCATTTTGGCACCTTGTTTAATTAACTGATTGGTGCCAAAACTTGTGCTGGCATTGATTGGTCCGGGCACGGCAAAGACCTCTTTACCCTGCTCCAAAGCCCACTTGACGGTACTAAAAACCCCGCTATCTTTTCTTGCCTCAACTGCGACGACACCCAAGGAAAGTCCGGTAATCAAACGGTTTCTCCGTGGGAAATTTCCGGCAGAAGGCTCGGTCCCCATCAAAAATTCAGAAATCACTGCTCCTCGGGAAATTATTTCATCTCGCAATTCTCTATTCTCTGAAGGATAGACAATATCTACTCCGCAACCAAGGACAGCGATGGTACGCCCTTTCACCCTCAGAGTGGCGCGGTGTGCCGCTGAATCTATCCCTCGTGCCATACCACTGACTACAGTAATTCCTCGTTGAGCTAAATCAACCGCCAGTTTCTCGGCTATCGCCTTGCCATAGCCTGTCGCCGCCCGACAGCCGACAACAGCCACCGCTTCTTTGTCCTTTTCCAAAATTTCTCCACGAACAAAGAGAATCGGTGGCGCATCCGGTATGGGCAGAAGTGAACTTGGATAATCATTATCTTTGAAAGTAATAACTTTGACATTGTGTCTTTCTATCAATTGTAACTGTCGGTCAACTTCTTTTTTCAGTGAATCCTCCGAAGAGTGTAAGATGGCCTTGGCCGTCTTCTCGTCCATTCGGGGCACTTCCGAGAATTCTTGAAGTGAAGCCCGAAAGACTGCTTGAGGCGAGCCAAACCGCAGGACGAGTGCCTTTAGTTTGCCCTCACCTACCCCCGGCACTAAATCCAAAGCCAGCCAGTATTTTAGTTCTTCAGGTTTCATATATATTGTTATTTATTATATCCCAATCAATTCACAAAAGGCAAGCAAAAAAGTAGGGGCGTAATATATTACGCCCCTACTTCTCTTTTTACCCCGTTAGGATAATGTAATTATCTAAGGGGGGTATATCTATGTCAATTCCTTTATTCCTTCTTCTCTTCCTCTTTCTTTTCTTCTTCCTTCTTCTCTTCTTCTTTCTTTTCTTCGGCAGGTTTTATCTCTTCAAATGGTTTTTCTTCTTCCTCTTTCTTTTCCAAGAGGTTCTTTTCATCCTTCATCTTGACCAAGATTGTATAAATCAATGTCTGTCCCACACTACCAATGGCGAAGAAATAGCTGAGGACAGTTAAAACAATGAGCCAGAGGAAGATTCCCAGAAGAAAGGCGCAGAATTCACCCCAGCCACTGAGAGGTATACCTAAGCCAGAAGGAGTGAGCCCCAAACCTATGCCTTCCAAGAATGCACAGGGCTCTGAAGGAGATAACTGGGGGCATAGCCTCAGGCAAAATTCCTTTAGAGGAGGTAAATAAACCAACGCTTTATCAATGATTCCTAAAAGTTTGTCTCCCATAAGGACATTCCAGCCGAGTTCGGCTTTGGCAATCCATAGAGCCCATCTACTGGCGGTAGATAAGATAACCAGACCGAGCCAGGCGATGGCTCCCAATAGAAATTCATAGAGAACCAGACGCCACGGCTGGCTGGTAACCGTAGAGAAAGACTCAAACACAGTATCAAAGGTATCACTCTTGGTAGTTGCCACAATGGCGGGTGAAAGTTTCAAACTAAAACCTAAAACAATCAACAAGAAAACAATGAATACACAGACAAAGAAAATGGGAATAGTCAGTAAAACCACAGAGATTTCGCCAACATAAGGAATCTTTCCCCACAAGCCGAGAATAAAACCACAGATGAGAATAAAGAAGGTAAAAAGGAAAATAGTGAATGGTGCTCCGATGACCGCTTTCCAATTCTCTTTAAGAAATTTCATTGACTCTTTAATCTCAAAGAATTCATTCCCTTTCAATTGTTCAAAGGCAATTTTACAAACCAGAGTATTGGCGAAAAGTGTGGTAATGAGAAATAAAAGACAGCCGATGATGAAAAGAATCCAACTATACCAGGCAAAACCTAAGACTTGTTCTAAGGGTAGAAGTGGAAGCCAATGATAACTACCCCAGATTTCCACAATCCCTTGACCTTCAGCCATCAAGGTCAAATAGGCGAAGATGGCGTAGAAGATTGACCCGAGGAAGAGTCCGCAGAATTGAATCCAGAGTTTCTTGGGGCTGAAAGCCAGTCTCGCCGCCCGGAAAACATCCTTGAAGTTGAAGTGAAGTTTAATCATCTTTGAACCTCCTTTTTGGTTTTGGTTTATATTTTTGTTTTTCAGCCGCGCCACAAACTCAGAGTGGAGTGGATAAAAAAGCCAACGGCTTTGAGTTAGGAGTTTATATTTTATCAAATAGACTGATAATTTGTCAAGTATTTTTGATAACACTTCCTCGCAAGTGCATTGTCTCTCTCACTTCTTCCATTGTCTGCTGAGCCACTGATTGGGCTTTCTTCTTCCCTTGTTCAAGAATCTCTTCTATTTTCTTTGGTTGGGCAATCAATTCTTGTCGGCGATTTTGTAGCGGGGCTAAAGTAGCGATTAATTCCTCTGCGAGAAACTTTTTGCAGTCAACACAGCCCAATTTGCCAACTTTGCACTCTATTTCTGTTTCTTTTGATTTTGTTTGATTATAAATCTCCTGGTAAGCAAAGACCGGGCAACCACGAATCTTTGGGTCGCCTTTATCGCCTTTATATACTTTTAATGGGTCAGTAAACATTGAAAGAACTTTTTTACGAATAACTTCAGAGTCATCGGCTAATTCAATCACATTGCCGAGCGATTTTGACATCCTCTTTCCATCAAGTCCCGGAAGGCGAGCCGCTGCCGTCAGTTTTGGCTGGGGTTCCGGAAAGACATTTCCATAAAGACTATTGAAGCGTCTGGCAATTTCCCGGCATAGTTCTAAATGTGGGAGTTGGTCTTCACCCACCGGCACAAAGTCTGCTTTATAAATCAAAATATCCGCCGCTTGAAGGACCGGGTAGCCTAAATGCCCATAGTTTATTTTAGTCATCTCTTGGTCATCTTCATTTTGTAGCAATCCCAAATCTTTTGCCTGTTCCTTAACCGTGGGATTGCGTAAAAGCCAGGGAGTAGGGATAAACATAGAAAAGAGAAGATGTAGTTCAGCATGCTCCTTTACATCTGACTGCACAAAAATAGTGCAAATTTCAGGATTAAGTCCACTACTCAAATAATCAATAGCCACTTCGTGGATGTAATCTTTTAGATTAATGGTATCTTCATAATCAGTGGTGAGGGCATGCCAATCAGCAATCATGGCAAATAGTTCATAGTCATTTTGCAGGGCTACCCAATTTTTTAAGGCGCCCTCGTAATTGCCTAAATGCAGGCGAGCGGTAGAGCGCATTCCGCTTAAAATTCGCTGTTTCATAACTTTAATTCAGATATTAGACTTCAGACTTTAGACACGGAAGTGAAAATAAGGTTGAGGTTAATGTTGAGAGAAATAAGATATAACATCTTAACCTTGACCTTATCCTAAACCTTAACCTTATTCTTGTCTTCAGTGATCTTAGTTTTCTTTAGTCTGAAGTCTGATGTCTAAATCATCCTGAAGATTCTATCAATAGTTGACAGATATAGTCCTCCACCTTCTCTGCTAATTTTTTCCTTTTAATATGATTACCAATAATAGCAAAGGCATAGGTCTTTCCATTCTTTGCTCTTAGATAGCCTGAGAGAGCACTGACTCCGTTGAGTGTTCCTGTCTTCGCATAGACCCGTCCTCTGACTTCTTCATTCTGCATTCTTTGTCCTAAGGTTCCATCAATCCCAGCGATTGGCAAGGAATTGTAGAAGGTTTCAGCATAAGGTTGTTGATAGATATATTGCAAAAGATTCACAATTTGCCTCGGCGTTACTTCGTTTTCTTTGGAAAGTCCAGAACCATCCACCAATCGACACTCGCCTAAATTTGTCTCAAGGAGAAATTCCTGTTGAACTCCCATTCCCCCTTGGTGGCTTGCTTCTTGAGTAATTTCAGCACCCAAGGTGTTAAAAAGATATTCGGCGTAAATATTATCACTGCGTTTATTGACAACCTTTACCAGCTCTTGCAAGGGAAGTGAATGCCAGACAAAGAGAGGTTGTGGATTGATTTTCTGCGATTTAGAAAACATCGCTTCTCCAATTCCCAAAGCCTTTCCACTAATTAAAATTCCTTTTTTCTCCAAGATTCTTTTTAAGACACCTGCAAAATGTTTACCGGGGTCCGGTGCTGACAGACGAAATGTTCTACTCTGCCTATTCTTTCCTAAGGTGCCTTTCACATAGATTGTATCTCCATGAATGGCTAAAGAAATTGCCTCGTTAAGTGAAACCCTCCTTTTTCGGGAGAATCTCTTTCCACTTCTGGCGGAGATTCGGCAATACCCATAACGAGTCTTCACCGTCTTTGTTTGATTAACTATAAAATAATCTCTTTCCGGCTGAATTTTGACTAAAAGTGGTGCGCCTAATTTTTCTCCTGGGGTAAGTGTAATTTTAATTTCGTTATTAGCGAATGAGAGGGAAGAGATTTGTGAAACAATTTTTTTCTTTTCTTTATCTGGCCAGGGTGGGTTTACTCCATTTAGGAGTGCACAGGCGTCTCCAATAATGTCCCCTTGAATGCAACTGATTCCCTTCTGAACAAGGCTATCTGCCCAGGATTCCAATGGTGAAGGGTCGTCAAAGGTGGGGTCTCCACCACCTTTAATAATCAGAGAACCCTTAAGCCAGCCAAATGAATCCACTGTTCCCATCTGAAAGATTTTAGTCTGATATTGATATGCAGGACCGAGTTTAGCTAAAGCTATAGCGGTAGTGAAAAGTTTGACATTTGAAGCCGGCACAAAAGCTCTGTCTGGATTGCGGGTGTAAATGAGGCTTGTGTCATCCAGACAGAGAATGGCTATTCCCCAAATAGTCTCTTTAAATAGGAGATGTTCTAAAAGATGGTCAATGTCATGCTGAAGATGGCCGGTGATTTGTAAGGTCAGAGGAGGAATAGACCTCTGTCGTTTAGGTCTACTCTTGGCTAGGGGAGAAGTTTCAAACGAAAGCAAAACCAGAAGAATGACCAATAAATTTCTCAAGATATTTAACCACTCCTTTATTTTGAACATTTTTATTCCAGTTTATTCCAGGAAAAGATAAGGTTTCCAGTGGGAGTCAGGCGCCGTGATAAAGCAATGAATAAAGGTTAGATAGTGCGGCTTTTTCGGTCGACGGTAAAGTGGCATTTTCGCTTCTTTGGGATTGCGGTCTCCTTTCTTGTTGTTACATTTAATGCAGGCACAAACTAAATTTTCCCAACTATCTTCCCCGCCTTGCGATTTAGGGATAATGTGGTCAGTGGTCAGCGGTCCTTTAGTGGTACCACAATATTGACAAGTGTGTTGGTCTCTTTTAATGATATTCTGTCGGGTAAGATTTATGTCTTTCTTTGGTGTCTTTACATAGAAACTCAATCTCACTACACTCGGCAGTGGGAAGGAACCACTGACTGAATGAATGAGCCGCCCATCCCTTTCTACAATTTCTGCCTTACCCAAATAAACAAGCACAATGGCTCGTTTTGCCTTGCAGATAGAAAGTGGCTCATAATTTTGATTAAGCACTAAAACATGGCGGTCAAGCATAATTTTCGCTATCCCCACAATTTTCTAAACAAGATAAACCACGAAGACACGAAATCACGAAAAAGGATATTTTTTATCTCCTGCTTTCCAAATTTCGTGCTTTCGTGGTAGTCTTTGAATTTCCTATTTTCCTAAGAGTTCAGCAACCCTCGGCTGAAAGACTAAGTGTTGCTTGTGCAGATGCTGTCCCAAGATAGAAAAATTCACATCCATCTCATAGGAGAGGCTGATAATAATAGAATCGCCGGGAAAACGGTTGATAGCCGAGAGGAATGCACTCTTTGCCCCTTTCAAGTATTCTCCTTTCTCTTCCTCTGTAGTTGGAACTGGCTTACTGTCCGATGAAAAAAAGTCACCCACTAAGGGTATTTTGTTTTCTAAGGCGTCCTGGGATAAGGTAGTGGCTATAGAAGTGTCACTTTCTGTAGCGGCCAGTTTTGCCTGTGCCTCCATTTTGCCCTTGAGATTAGAGTAACGGAGGTATGGCATTCCTAACTTGTAGCCGATGTGGATAGCTACTCCCAAGATCACCAGAAAAATTAGCCATCCAATGGTACTTGCTCCTTTTTGTGACTTAACAAAAGACATAATTATTCCTCCCCTGACTTTAGCCACGGATTTACATGTATATTACCACTGCGCCAGGCACAAGTCTTAAGTGCACAAGGGATAAGTCATTCGCCACAGGCGGACAAAGGTTATTTATTCTTTAGACACTTGTACTTGGGACTTATGCTCTCTTTTATCTCTCTCCATCAACGGTTGTTCTAAAGTTTTTGGTGGAGCTGATCGGGATCGAACCGACGACCTCTTGAATGCCATTCAAGCGCTCTCCCAACTGAGCTACAGCCCCCCAGAAAAAGCAAAGACCAATAACCAATTACCAAATAACCAATAGATGTTTGGGATTTGGTTATTAGTGATTGAATCATTGGTTATTATTTGGAGCTTGGAATCCTGACCTCTCCTCAGGACAGGTTTGGTGATTGGGATTTGCTTTTAGTTTGCCCCCAACGGGATTTGAACCCGTGCCGCCACCTTGAAAGAGTGGTGTCCTAACCACTAGACGATAGGGGCAAGACACGCCTCACTTTGCTCGGCTAAATTCAAAATGCAAATATCAAAAATCAAATCTTTTAAAAACATTTTGTCATGCCTGAGGCAGATCCGCCTTTAGCGGACATTTTGATTTTTGGTATTTGAGTAGCTCAACTCTTGGTCTGGCTGTGAATATAGAGCTGACGGAACTGTTCGTTGTCAACAATCGCCCGATTAATCAAGAAGTAGGTCTCAAGATTTTCATTGGTAGCCAGAATGCGGTCACAGAGAACTTCGGATAGAGCTAAAAGTAGACCACACGCCAATTGGGGATATTCTTTAACTAATTCCTGAAAATCATTTCTTTTTAGGACAAAGACTTCACAATCAATCATGGCGGTGACTGTAGCGGAGCGAACTTTTTCCGTCAACAAAGCCATTTCGCCAAAGAAGAGTCCTTTACCTAATTCAGCCAAGACCAGTCGTGCGTCATTGCGGGCAATAGAGACTTCGGCTACCCCATCGGTAATCAAGAACATTTCGTCGCCTGGGGATTTCTCTTCAAAGATGACTGTTCCCTTGGCAAAGCTCTTTTTGATTAGTTTTTTGGCAACTATTTCTCTCTCCCCTGGAGTGAGATATTTAAAAATTCTGACCTCTTTCAAGAGTTCTTCTGGCGGCATATTCTTCTCTCCTTTTTTCTTTTGACGCTTCACGCTTTTAGCGTCCAGCGTTTATGGTGAGCCAGTTGGGGATCGAACCCAAGACCCCCGCCTTAAAAGGGCGGTGCTCTACCGACTGAGCTACTGGCCCGGAGTTTATATTATATTCATTTCTTAGTAAAAATGTCAAGGAAATTGTTAGTGCTGCCGAACGGAGGGTTAGTCATAAATTTTCATGCCATTAGGCGTTCCATTTGGCTCTTCATTATGACATCTCCCCCGCAATATCGCAGATTTTTCCCCACCATAGTTCTTATCCGCTAAAGGTGGATCAGCCTCCGGGTGAAGGCTCTCAACGAGTGAGGGTCTCGCCCATCCCGATAAATCGGGACGACCGAGGGTAAACGGTGTCTTTTGGACGATGTCCGAACTTTCTTTGAATAATCCCGACCAGACCCCCTTTTCTTTTTGCCTGCCTGTTCTTTGGCTTTGCCAAAAAATTTTTCCGAAGGCGACGGGCTAAAGAATAAAAATGAATGGAGTCCATAATTTATGAAAGTGTTTTATTTTCTAAAGCTTCCTCAAATTCTTTCTTCAATTTCTCGTTATAAAACGGCAACCCTATTAGTTTAAAATATTTGTTTTCTAATTTCAAATCTGTTTCTGCCTTGTTTTCTAATTCAAGCAAGAAATCTTCCTTCCAGCCTTCTTTAGAATCTTTAAATTTACCTTGTTTATCTTTAAATTGATCTCCTTTGGGTTCAATAAAAATCTGGTAGATGCTAATGACTTTATTTCTTTTCTTTAAAATCATTATGAAGTCTGGTTCAAATGGTCTTCCTTCATTAAAATCAAATACCTGAAAAAATTTTTCATTACGAAGTAGTGCTATATCCGAATATCTTTGTCTTAGCCTTTCTATGAATCCATCAATAAAACTGATAAATTTTTGTTCTTCCTCTGTGCCGTAAAATTCATTCTGGGCATACCAATCTTTCTCAGCCAAATTAACATCCTTCAATTCTCTATTTTTAACTTCGTCAATATCTATCTTAATTTTCTTATCTTTAAAAACCTGATGCAGCATTCTGGCTTTAAATAGATTGGTTCCCACAAATTCTGAAGTGTTGGTTTTTGCTTTCTCCGATATATTTCTAACAACAAATAAAGCTACCCTCAATTTCTCAATTGGCGTTAATTTGGTCAACTTGTCCTTTGGACCTGAAATTTCTATCTCGACTCCGCCCAAATAATTAGCAGAGGAAACAAATTCTCTAACCGAATTGATGTGGGGGAAATATTTTTTTAATGTTTCAAATTTATAGAACTCAAATTTATCTAATGCGCCCCTGATTATATTTTCTCCAAAGTCAGAAAGTTTATATTTCGTCTTACTCTGCACTACATCTTTTGTAGGTCTTAATTTCCTCTCTCCCTCTAAAATTACATCTTCTCTGAGTTCGCCAGTTCTCAGCTTATATGAGTAAATACGCTCAATTCTTGCATCATCTAAACTAAAAATCTCTGTCCTTGGATTTAGCACCCTATCATTTATGAAGACTACTCCATTTTTCCAAAAGTCAGTCTTTTTAAAAGAATCCTTAATAAATAAGTCTATCTGAACATGTTTTTCCGGTATAATTCCCATTTCTGTAAGAGCGCTCTTTATCTCATCAATATATTTGGGATTATGTGCGCTGTGATAATGTAATGTCTCTACAATTCGCAATTCACTTTCGATGTCTTCATCAAACTTTCTTTTATATTTGTCTTCTGTTTCTTCTAATTGAAACGGAAAATATCTTGCTCCCCTGCCAATAAGTTGTGCTTCGCCCATTGTCGTATTGCCGGGTTTATATTTTCCGCGTACATATTCACCGTCTCGTGTATCATATAATCTAACAATATCAAACAAATTCAATACATCCCATCCTTCATTAAGCATATTAACGGCAAAAATACCTCTTATTTCGTTGTTTCTATTCTCTAATGAATTAAGTTTTAATTGCTTTTCTTCATCAATGTTCTCTGAGTCCAAAAGCATAACTTTTTCTTCGGAAAAATCCTCTTGCAGTTCTCTGGTTAAATTTTCAAAAGTTATATTCTCTTTTTGAAAATAGTTAAATGCCTTTTCCAAGTCCGTCCCTTTTGTTCGCGAACTTATCTCTTGGATATCTCGAGTTGTTAAATTTTTTATTTTTGCCAAAAATCCCTCGTAATTTTCTTTCGATTCTTTAATACTCTTAGATTTTAGAAGGAGCACCGGTTTTAAATACAACTTATTTTTCTCGGCAATTTTTCTGCGATATTGGCTTAAAATTACCGCTTGCAAAGCTCTTTCAACTGGTTCCAAATCCGCTTGCAATACTTCTATTTCTTTTGAGAATTTATCTAACCTGAATTGTTTCAAATCGTATTGAAAAATAATCTTGTCTTCGTATTTCTGCCGGATGTTTTGGTTGCCCAAATCAATCGTTGCGGTAAATTCCAATAAAATGTTTTTAATATTGCTCTTGAAAATTCTCTCAACCGTCCATTCCCAGCTTCTTTCCAACTCAGTTTCTTCTTTGCTTTTCTTTGTTATTGTTTGTAAGTGATGTGCTTCGTCAGAAATTAAAACAATTTGCTTATCAGTAAAATCTCCGTAAGTTAGAGCGTTTTCCCGCGGATAATTCAAGCGGGTATGCAGACCCTGAATGGTTGTAAAAAGAATATTTATATCTTCTGTGCTTGCCCCCTCAAAGTTTTGAACTTCTTTAACAAAAACCTCTTTCTCGCCGAATTTAATTTTTGGAGCAAAAAGATATTTAAAAGATAAAGGATTCAGAAAGTTGTCTTTTGTTTTTTCAATAATATTTACGCTGTTCACAAAAAAGATGAAGTTGCGATAACCCTGCTTGTAAAGTTGTAAAATATTGGCAGCCATAACCAGTGTTTTGCCAGAACCGGTTGCCATATGAAAAAGCAGTTGTGCTGGAAATTTTCTTTTTTGAAATTCGCTAAAATAAAAATCAAATCGGCCCAACGCCTCTTTCTGATACTCGCGCAACTCAAACTTCGGATTCAAATTCCGGACTATCTCGTCATCGAGGCGAGAGATAAAATAATCCTCTCCGTGCGCTTCTTTTAGTGAATTAAAAGTTTCGTAGAGCATGGTTATTCGCTTAAAAGATTAGTAGTAATTTTTATTAAAATGTCTTTATCCTTTGGGTCGCTAACAGCAATTAAAAGAGATAAGGCTGTTAAAGCATTATCATTTATCTTCTTTTCTCCAGATGAACGATAGAGATAATTATTTCTATCTAAAAAATAAACAAATAAAAATGAGGCAATGCGTTTATTGCCATCCACAAACGGGTGGTCTTTAATCGTAAAATATAAAAGATGTGCTGCTTTTTCCTCTAAAGAAGAATATAATTCCTTTTTGCCAAATGTTTGATAAAGTCCTTTAATAATTCCCTCAAAATTTTTTCCCACTTCTTGACCAAAAAGTTCGCTTGCTTCTTTTTTGGCAATCAGTTCTTTTTTAACTTCTTGGATTACTTCTCTTGCTTCATCATGTTCAAGAATAAATTTACCTTTTTCTTTCTTAATAAGTGGAACTTTGCTTTTATCATACTGCTCAAGTAATGTTAAAGTTCTGGAATAACTGCCAAGAAGGTTTAATATTCCCTGTTCCTGACCTGCCAAAAGCTCATGCTTTGATTTTTCTTGTAAAAAATCTATGGTGCCTTGCAGTTCTTTTAATTGATTTTGTGCCTGCAAAAGTCGTCTTTCGTTAATTGTATAACCTTTAATCAGATGTTCTTTAAGGGTTTTTGTTGCCCAAATTCTAAATTGCGTGGCGCGTTTAGAATTTACGCGATAGCCGACAGAAATAATCATATCTAAATTGTAGAGGTTCATTCTTCTTATTTTCCCGTCAGCGGCAACCTGTTCCAAAATGGAACAGGTTGGTTTTTTATCAAGTTCTCTCGTTTTATAAATATTATTAATATGTTTGACTATTGCCGGACGATTAACATCAAAAAGTTTTGCTATTAAATGAGCATCAAGCCAAACCGTGTCTTTTTCCAGTTTAACCTGAATTTCCGGCCCTGCCGGAGATTTGTAAATCGCTATTTCGCCTTTTTTGAATTCTTTTTTTACCATAAGTTATATTTCAACCTATTGCCGAAACTTGAAATAAGTCATGTTCATATTTCAAGTTCCATAAAAATCCCTATTCAATTTTTTATCCTCCTCGCTTACCCCATATTCTCTATCATCAATCTCGCTATAATTGATATAAAGATGATTTTTATCTAAACACTCAAGCAAAAATCTTTTTTGGTTTTCAAGCGATAAATCCGCAAAATCTTTGGCCTTCTCATCTACCGCTTTTATGTCAAGTTTATAACTCAAAAATGCTTTTTCTTTCATCGTCTCCCATAATTTCTGCAATTCTTTGCTTGTCTTCGCTTTCTTTATCTCGCCAACAAAATTTTCATTCCATTTCATTAACTCTAAATAAACAAAATCACCGTTTTTTCGCATTCGTTCTTGTAATATTTTCTGTGTATTGTCTAATTGCTCAACTAAAATAAATTGTCGACCGAGCTTCTGTGCTACATAGCCAGTAGTACCACTACCTGCAAAAAAATATAGAACTATATCGCCTGCATTAGAAGCTGTTTCTATAATTCTTTCCATAAGTTTATAAGGTTTTTCTGTCAAATAGCCCGTCCTTTTTTCCAAATCAACTTTCAATCGTGCTGCAACTGCGAATTCCCACCAATCTTCTGGGATTTTACCTTTTTTCGCATATTCTTTTCTTGTTTTTTTGTCTAATCCTTCCCACCCACCACCTAAATTTCCTGCCAGCGGGATTCGTATTTTATCTGAATTAAAAATCCACTTTCCCATTTTCGAATACCAAAAAATATTATCGTGTTTTCTATTAAATTGTCGCATTAAGGGAGACCCCGGACCGTGATAAACCCAAATTATTTCATTAATAAATCTATCACGTCCAAATACTTCATCTAACAACACTTTTAAATAGTGAGCTTCATTGTGATCTGAATGTACAAAAATACTACCATCGGCGTCTAATAAATCTCTAGTCGCTTCTAACCTATTTTTCATAAATGTTAGCCATGAGGAATGATTGAAGCTATCATTATAATTAAAACTATCGTTTCCAGTATTGAATGGCGGATCAATATAAATCATCTTTACTCTTCCGGCGAAGCGTTTTTTGAGAGAGTGAAGGGCTAAGAGATTGTTGCCCTTGATGATGATGTTATCTTTGATATGTCCATTTTCATCTATTTTGAATTTGTCTAATTTATGTTCGCCTTTTTTATCAATTCGTTTTGCGTTGGTAAAAACTTTTGGGTCAAACAGACGGCTGATTTCATCCGGCGCCAAAGTTTCATTCCAGAAAATTTCATCTCGTTTTTGGTCCTCTTTGGTCATCCCGCCTTCTAAAACACAATCTTTATATGGCCAGGAAAGCACAACTTCTTTTTTCTCGCTTATAAATTTATCATCCTCGGTCAAGCCAATTTTATTTTTGAATGCGGTGTAACTATCTGGCAAAAACTGCTTATTGGAAACAAATTTAATAAATTTATCTTTATCAAAGAGCGTGGCCTTGTCTATCTCTGTAAAAAACACCTTCTTCATTTGCTTGTCAGCCAAAAGAAGTTTAATCAAGTCCTCATCTAACTTTATCGCAAGCTCAATAATTTTATTCTTCAAAAGTTCGCCTTCGCTCACAAGGCGCTCATCTTTCTGAAGTAAGGTTTTTAAATTGTCTAATAAATTTTCCATAGTTTTATTTACCCTGTGAAATAATTTCTTAAACGAGTTTTTATATATCGTTTGCCGTAAGTTGTCTTTAAGTATTTTTCTCTATGTATTGCATCTTGCTGATTTAAACAAGCCTCATAATAAACAAGTTTTAACGGTCTCCTGTCTTTTGTTGAACTGACCATACCTGAACAATGTTCCTCTATTCTTTTCTTTAAGTTGTTCGTAAGTCCAGTATAAAACTTTTTATCTTTTTCACTTTGTAAAACATAAATATAAAACATATTTATTTCACAGGGTGAATTAAATCATCAATGCTAACGCCTAAAGCGTCTGCTATTTTTTTGACAGTTTCAACTCTTGGGTCTGGCGTAGCCCCTGATTCAATTTTAGTGATTGTGTGTAAAGTAATACCGGCAAGTTTTGACAACTTGTCTTGAGATATGCCCAGTTTTGCCCGGTATTTTTTAATATTTTTTGCGATGGTTGACATTTCCTTTGACCATGATAAACTTCATAAAACAAGCCAATCAAGCCAAAATTATCGCTTTGCAAGAAAATCACGAGCGAAGCCGTGATTTTCTAAAAAAGATTGGTTCGAACTTCCAAATCGCCGAGCAAAAACTAATTCTTGATTTCAAAAATCCTTGGAAAATCCTCTTAAAATATAATGCCGAGCCCCGCAGGGGCGAGGCATACCTTGTCCAGAATTCCTGCCAAAATCCAAAAAGTGTAAATTGGCGGAGAGGCTGGGATTCGAACCCAGGATCCCTTTTTACAGGGATAACCGCTTAGCAGGCGGCTGCCTTCGGCCAACTCGGCCACCTCTCCCACGCTCGTTTCACTCGCCAGTTACTAGTGCTGTGTCGCATTAATTTTTGACAGGATGAGGCCTTTATTTTTAGGAAATAAGTTGTTTTTTAATAGCCCCGACCTAAAGGTCGGGGCTACTCATATTTCGACCTTAGGTCTTTTTTTCTTGACACCCTGATTGTCAAATATTTATGCGACAGACCACTAGTGCTTTGTGACACTAATTTTTGATATTGTAATAGAACCTGTTAAGTTTCTTACGAGCAATGTTCTTTGTAAACTGCCAGGAAACGGTTGCTTTCTGACGATTACGTTGTCTGACC
>JBFLXN010000109.1:0-9342 GCA_040755715.1 Candidatus Edwardsiibacteriota bacterium | reverse complement strand
ACTTGCCACTGGCAACTTTCGGAATTGTAACCCCTTAGTCCCGATTGAATCGGGACTAAGACCCCCCGCAGTGGTCTGTATCTTCGGGCCAACTTAATAGCGTTAATTTATGTTACAGACCACTAGGGTGAGATTTTTTGCCCTCTTCGCGGGGTTTTGCGGCTTTTGCAAGTCAGGCTTTTTCTACTTTGAGAGTCATACCATCTATTTCCACTACTTTGATTTTTTCGCCGCTTTCTATGGTTTGGTCAGCGGTAGCGGACCAGTGTTCACCAGCCACAAAAACGGTTCCTTGTTTATCTATTTTTGTCTTTGCCTCTCCAATTTCTCCCACCATTCCCTTTTTCCCGGTAGTCACTTTTCTGCCTTGAGCCTTCAATCCCATCCAGAGACAAAAAATGAAAAAAGCGGCGCAGATTATAACTGTCCAAATAATCACAGACCAAGAAACCCGTAAGAATGGTTCTGGTGCATTAAAAAGCATTATTGAACCTAAGAGCATAGAAACAATTCCCCCTGTGGTTAAGATTCCGTGAGTAGGTGCCTTAATATCGGCAATGAATAGAACGATGGCAAAAAGGATTAAAAGTATTCCGGCATAATTAATTGGTAAGGTTTGAAAGGCAAAGAAGGCTAAGATGAGACAAATGCCTCCAATTACTCCGGGTAAAATTGCTCCAGGATTAGAGAATTCAAAGTATAGTCCTAAGATTCCCAACATAAAGAGAATATAGGCTATATTGGGATTAGCAATAACTGCCAGAATACGGTCATACCAATGCATTTCAATCTTTTTGGTCGTAGCGTCTTTAGTTCTCAAAATTTTTTCTTTAGAGGGAAGTATCACTTTGCGGCCATCAAGAGAATCAAGCAGGGTGCTGACTGATGGAGCAATGATGTCAATTATTTTCAGTTTCAAAGCTTCTGTTTCCGTAGCGGAAATGCTTTGTCTGACTGCTTTTTCCGCCCATTGAACATTTCGTCCTCTCTTTTCAGCAATAGTGCGAATATAGGCGGCGGCATCGTGAGTAACCTTTTCTTTCAAGGTGCTATCCGGTTTACCTTCCTGTCCAATTTGCACCGGATGGGCGGCACCAATATTTGTTCCGGGAGCCATAACCGCAATATGAGCAGATAAAGTAATGAAGGCTCCGGCAGAGGCAGCTCTTGAGCCAGAAGGAGCAACATAGACCACGACTGGAATTTCTGAAGCCATTATCTCTTTGATAATTTGACGCATAGACTCATCCAAGCCACCAGGAGTATCAAGTTCTATGATTAAACATTCGGCTTGACGATGTGCGGCATTTTGTATTGCTTGCACAAAAAATCGTGCCGCCACTGGGCCGATAATTCCTTCAAAATGGACCAAATCTACTTCCTGCCCAAAGGACGGTGGACTTTCAGCAGCAGATTCAGTAGACCCCGCACCCCGTCCCGCCTGCCCGAAGGCTCTGCTTGCCTGCCCAACGGTCACGGAAGCTTCGGAATAAGGCATTTTTAATGAGCATTTCCTCCCTGAGGTCGTGGGGCAAGGTAGTAAGGGGTGGGGGGTAGAAATAGCAAAAATAAAACAAATAGAAAAAAGCAAAAGTGTTTTTAGCTTCATCTGGATGGGTGTATTTCTTCTACCACATAAGTTTCCAAGGTATCGCCTTTCTTGATGTCTTCGTATTTTTCTATGCTCACACCACATTCAAATCCTGTAGTTACTTCTTTCACATCATCTTTAAACCGTCGCAAAGAGCCGACTTTCCCTTCATAAATTACCACATTATCTCGTAAGAGACGTACCTTGGCGTTGCGGATAATTGTTCCCTCATTAATAAAACAACCGGCAATGGTGCCCACACCTGTAATTTTAAAGACCTCTCGCACTTCTGCTTGCCCTTGAATTATTTCTTTATATTCCGGTTTGAGTAATCCTTTTAATGCCTTTTCTACATCAGCCATCACATCATAAATGATGTTATAGACTCTAATATCTACTTCTGTTCTTTCAGCTATTTCTCTGGCTCGTTCGTCAGGATGCACATGGAAACCAATAATAATTGCTTCCGAAGCCTCAGCTAAAAGGACATCTGATTCAGTGATTGCACCTGCTCCTTTGTGAATTACATTTATTTTTAAATTTTCGCTGGAGAGTTTATAGAGAGTATCACTCAAAACTTCCACTGAGCCGGTAACATCTCCTTTTATAATTAGATTTAACGATTTAAACTCACCTGTGGAAATTTTTGTATAGAGTTCATCTAAGGTCAACCGTTTTAATGGTTTAGATTCTTGTTCCCGTTTTATTTCTTGTCTCTTTTGGCTAATCTCTCTGGCCTCTCTCTCGTCTTCGGTGACTTGAAAAGAATCGCCGGCTTGAGGCAAACCGGAAAATCCTTGGAGCAAAACCGGGCTTGATGGTCCTGCTTCGTTAGTGTGTTCACCTTTTTCATTATACATTGCCCTCACTTTACCGTAATGGAGACCAGCGACAAATGGATTACCAATTCTAAGAGTTCCTTGTTGCACCAAGACAGTGGCGAGGGCTCCTTTACCCTTATCCATTTTTGATTCAATTACTGTTCCAGTTGCCTTCTTTTGATAGTCAGCCTTCAGTTCTAACACTTCTGCTTGTAGGAGGATCATTTCCAGAAGTTTATCAATATTTTTGCCGGTGCGGGCAGAGACCTCCACTACAATGGTCTTTCCTCCCCATTCTTCAACCATCAATCCCTGTTTAGATAATTCTTGTTTTACTCGGGTTGGATTAGCTTCGGGCAAATCAATCTTATTAATGGCTACTATTAATGGAACTCCGGCGGCTTTGGCATGGTCAATAGCTTCAATTGTTTGGGGCATCACTCCTTCGTTAGCCGCTACCACTAAAACTACTAAATCAGTTACTTGAGCTCCCCGGGCCCGCATGGCGGTGAAGGCTTCGTGTCCCGGTGTGTCAAGGAAAGTAATCACTTTGTCTTGCCATTTGACTTCATAAGCACCGATATGCTGGGTAATTCCGCCGACTTCTCCTTCTACCACATTTGTTTTACGAACGCGGTCTAAAAGTGAAGTCTTACCATGGTCAACATGTCCCATCACTGTTACTACTGGTGGACGATGACTTAGAACCTCTTTTGGCTTTTCTATAACTACTTCAGCGCCATATTCTTTGAGCGGTTCAACTTCGTAATCAAATTCATCAGCGACCGCAGTGATGGTATCAATATCAAGTCTTTGATTGATGGTAACTACCAGTCCCAGTTCTGCACATTTAGAAATGACTTCGTCAGGTTCAACTTTCAGGACGGTAGCTAATTCAGCTACCGAGGCAAAAGGCATAATCTGGATTTTACGAAGTTCTTTTACTTCCGGAGTAACTGTTATTTTCTTCCGCTTTGGTTTTGGTGGTTTCTTCTTGGCAATTTTGGCCAGGGTTCTTTTTACTGTTTCTTCAATTTTAGCTTTCTTCTCTTTAATTTCTCGTCTTTTGCGTCTCTTTCTTTCTCTTATTCTCTCTTTCTCTCTTCTCTTTTTTTCTTTGATAAGATGTTTCTTTTTTCGTAATAATTCTTTTTTAAGGGCAGCCTTTTCTTCAGTAAATTTCTTGTGCACAGCGGCCAGCATCTCTTCGGTAATCACACTCATTGGGCTTTTGACATCATAGCCCATTTTTTTCAGCAGTTTAAAGAGGGCTTCTCCAGAAAGTTTAAATTCTTTGGCGGCTTCGTTAATTCTCAATTTGTCCACCTTCTATTACCTCCGTATCTTTTTTCTGCCCTAATTTTTCTTTGGTAGTTTCTATTATTTCTTGGGTACACTTATGAATTTTTTCTGCTGTTTTTTTACCGATACCAGGAATTTCGCAGAGTTTTTCTAAAGAGGTTTCCATAATTTTTTGTGCGGTGTCAATTCCATTGGCAATAAGTTTCTCCTTGATTTTTGGTCCGAGAGGCAAATTCGTGGTGAGAATTTTTGTTTTCTCTATGGCTTCAAGATGTTTTTTGTAAGCACTTTCTGAGAGTAAATCAATTTTCACTCCTGTCAGCCGTGCGGCTAAACGCACATTTTGTCCTTTCTTACCAATAGCTAAAGTCAATTGACTATCCGGAGCAATCACCGTAATTCTCTGTTCCTTTTCTTCCATTATTCCCTTGAGGTCTTTTGCTGGAGCCAGGGCTCTGATAACAAAGGTTATTAGGTCTGGACTCCAGGTAACAATGTCAATTTTTTCACCAGACAGTTCTCTCGTTACACTTTGAATCCTTGAGCCTTTAAGTCCCACACAAGCTCCAACGGGGTCCACTCGGGCATTCTTAGAATAGACCGCGATTTTGGCCCGGTCTCCTGGTTCTCTAACTGCACCCTTGATTTCTACGATACCCTCGTAGATTTCGGGAACTTCCAGTTGGATAAGTTTAATCAATAAATTTGGATGAGTCCTAGAGAGAATAACTTGTGGTCCTTTTGATGTCTTTTGAATTTCCAGCATTAAAGCTCGGATTGGCTGACCCTGCTTGTATTTTTCTGAATGTATCTGTTCTTTTAAAGGCAACACTGCTTCAGTTCGTCCCAGATTGACAATAATATCTCCTTTTAGAATCTGTTGGACCGAGCCACTTACAATATCTCCAATACGATTAGAATAGTCTTTAAAAACTTGTTCTCGCTCGGCTTCTCGGAGTCGTTGAAAAACAAGTTGTCTTACTGCTTGAATGGCGCCTCTACCGAAGGTCTCAAAAGAAATTTCCTCTTCAATTTCTTCACCTAAAGTAAATTGTTTTAAAATTTCCTTTGCCTCAAAAAGACTAATCTCAGTATTGGGATTGATTACTTCTTCTACAATTTTCTTTTTGACGATTAACTTTATCTCACCACGCTCTTCGTCTATGTTAACTTCAATATTATCAATATATCCAAAACGCCTCTTACAGGCAAGAAGAAGTCCCGCTTTAAGCGTTTCAATAAGAAAATTCTTATCAAGGTTCTTTTGCCTAGCAATTTGATTGATGGCCTCTATTAATTCATAACTCATTCATTTCCCCTCCTATCTCCAATCTTGCTTTTTTGATTTCGGAAAAAGGAATCCAGATGATTTTCTCTTTCTTGAAAGATTTTTGCCACTTTTCAATTTTTATCATTCCTGAGGTAAAATCTAAAAGTCTTCCGGGATGCACATATTCTCCATCAATTTGACTTTTTGTTTGGAGTCGGACCAATCGTCCGATAAATTTTTTGTAATCTGCTTCATTTTTTAATGCTCTATTTAGTCCTGGTGAGGAGACTTCCAACTGGTAGGAAAAGGGAAAAGGGTCTTCTTCATCTAGTCTGGCAGAAATTTTCTGGGAGAGAGAAGCACATTCAGCCAAAGTGATTCCTCCTAACCTATCAACAAAAATGCGTAAAATTTTAGGTTTTGGCAAAAATTCTATATTTACCAATTCCAGTCCTTCCTCTACTACTAAAGGTGTAACAATATTTCTAATTTTGTCTAAGACTTCTTCTTTTTCATCAAGCATTGATTTTCCTCTCAAGATATTATTCAAATTCCTAGACCACAAGCTATCAAAAAGAGTGGGCAACTTTGACCCACTCTTTTAATAATTATATCAAAATAATGGACAAATTGCAAGAAAAAAAAATTGACATTCATTTAGTAGATAAAGCATTATAAACAATATAACTCCGAATTTGCTTAGATGGATAATACGACAATTTCACTCGTCGTAAATTTTCTAATCCAGAATCATCCATTAAATTAATATTTTTATACATTTTCATTTCTCGGCAAAATTTCCGAAAGATGAATTGAGCCAGTCCTTTTATTTTCAAATCAGTTATTTCAAAGAGAATACAAAAAATATCTTCATTAATCTCAAAACCGAAAGTATATCCTTTAATTCTATTTTCAATTTTTACCACTCTACCGAGCAAATCCAATGGAGCACAATTTTCTAAAGTAATCTTCTGGCAAGAAAAACTGTCTTCTAACATTGCTTGATAAACAACATCAGTATATTTTTCTTGACGATTCTTTTTCCATTTCTCCAAAAGAGAAAGACATTCATCCTTCATCGGTGGCTCAAATGGTTGATAATTATATTGATAATGTTTGACAAAATAGTTGTAAGCCAATCTTTTTGCTTTTAATTTATTTCCTTTTAAATTAACTAAGTCCTCTCGCTGGTAAAAATATTCGTTACCTTTAGGCACAATCTTACAACCTAACAATTGATAAAGTGATAGACTATCTTCTTCTACATTTTCAATGCGCGTCACATTCTTGTTTTCATTCTCACTATCCATTATTTCAAAACATTGTTCAATTACACTACCAGAAATTTTTTCTCCTAATGGAGGCAGATACATAAAACAGCCATTTTTATCTTCAGCAAACAAACAGAAGCATTCATCAATGATAGTCCAGTAAATTTCAAAAAGACACTTCCAAATATAAATGTTAGCGAAGGCAAAAGGAGAAAGTTGATGCTTTTTAATCTTCAGATATTTTTCAACTATAAATTTATCTTCTAATGTTAAGGACTTCAACTCAGGCATCTAGACTTTCTATTCTCTTTAGTAGAGTTACATTAGGATAGGAAACAATCAATTGAAGATTATCTTTGACCATCTTTTTCATCTCTTCGCCGGTGAACAGAGAAATCAGATAATCCACATATTTGTTAAATTCTTCACCTTTTTTTTTATTCAGAAATCTGCAATTTTCATCCAAGGCTAAATATACATCCTCATCATTTTTGGCTAAGACAAATGGATAGAGTTGACAATCAAAAGGTCTTTGAGGGTATATTAGACACAAGTTATGAGTCACATCCAAGTGTTGACAAATATAATAATCCTGATATGGCAAAAGTTTCACTCTCAAGGGTGTCCAGACAGTTTCCTTTTGTAGAAACCGGCAACAACCGTCACAAGAGAGACAAAAATCGGAAGGGATGAATTGCTTAATTTTTAGTAAGAAACTCATTTATTTTCCCTACGGCATCTTCAGGAGAAATTTTTGTTATCTCTTGTGTTTCTCTAAAACGAATTTCTATTTTCCCCTCTTTCAGTGCTCTTTCCCCAATGGTAATTCTGAAAGGAATGCCAATTAAATCTGCATCTTTAAATTTGAAACCGGCTCGCTCATCACGGTCATCAAAAAGAACTTCAATTTTTCTGGTTTGCAAATCTTTGTAAATTTTTTCAGCAACTTCTACTGATTGTGGGTGATTCATATTTAAGACGGTGATGACCACTTGATAGGGAGCGATAGACAAAGGCCAAATGATGCCATTTTCGTCATGATGTTGTTCAATCGCGGCTGCCATAATTCGTTCCAAACCGATTCCATAACTTCCCATCACCACAGATTTCTCCTGACCATTCAGGTCAGTAAAATTTGCTTTGAGACTCTCTGAGTATTTGGTACCCAATTTAAAGACATGTCCCAGTTCAATCGCCGGTGTTATTCTAAGAGGTTTACCACAATTGACACAAGCTTCACCTTCCTTGATTAAGCGAATATCGGCATAAGTATCAACTGTTAAATCTCGGTTTAGATTTATTCCTCTGAAGTGATAGTCATCTTTATTGGCACCGCTAATCATTCCTTGAGCACCTTTTAGCGAAAGGTCAGCCATAATAGGAATATTTTTGATACCGATAGGGCTGATAAATCCTACCTTAGCACCCGTCAATTTTGTTACTTCTTCCGGCTGAGCATGCCTAAAAATAGCGGTTTTCAATACAGAGATTAATTTTGATTCCTGCACTTCATAATCACCGCGAATCAAAAGGAAGAGAGGTTTATCTTCTACAATGTAAAGTAGACTTTTCATTAGTTGATTTGGATGAGTATGAAGAAATGATGAGACTTCTTCTACCGTTTTTTTCTGCGGAGTGTAGACTTCTTCAAGTGATTCATCAGAATGTTCTGCGGGTAGACAAACAGAAGTAGCAATTTCCAAATTAGCCGCATAGTCACAGGAATTACAAATTACGACAGTATCTTCACCCGAAGGGGATTCCACCATAAATTCCTGTGAACCGGTTCCACCCATTAAACCACTAGAAGCACCAACAATGAAATACTTTAAGCCACAACGAGTAAAAATACTTTTATAGGCAGAGTATTGTGATTGGTAACTCTTCTGTAGACCCTCTTCATCAACATCCATACTATAGGCATCTTTCATTATAAATTGTCTTGCTCTTAAAACAGCAGACCTCGGGCGGGGCTCATCACGAAATTTTGTTTGAATCTGATACCAGACTTGTGGCAAGTCACGATAAGAATAAATCTCTCGTCTGACCAAATCGGTAATCACTTCTTCGTGAGTCGGGCAGAGACAAAGGTCTCGTTCCTTTCTATCTTTCAAGCGAAACATTTCTGCTCCGAAGTCATCCCAGCGTCTTGTTTCCTTCCAGATTTCTGCGGGTGACAAAACCGGTAACAGCAATTCCTGTGCTCCGGCAATTTCCATTTCTTCCCGAATAATCTTAGCAATCTTCAGCAATACTTTCCAACCTAAGGGCAAATACTCATAGACACCGGTTGTCAGCATTCTAATCAGTCCGGCTTTGAGCATCAGCCGATGACAGGTAGTTTCCGCTTCAGCCGGATTTTCTTTCATGGTAGGAATAAAAGCTTTTGACCAGCGCAAAGTTTAGAAATCTCCTTTCATTAAATAGTTATTACTGAAAAACCACAGAGAGCACAGGGTTTTTAAATAGAGGAGACACAGAAAATCCCGATGTATCAGGATGATTTTACTACACTTAAAATTCTCTGTGGTTTCGGGTTTTTTCTCTGTGTGCTCTGTGGTTACATTTTTCATTAACAAATAAGTATACCAAAAATATAAAAATAAAAGCAAGAAAAAAAGAAGGGCGTTCCTTTTTCCAACTTGGAACGCTCTTCTTTTCCGTCCGATGAAATTGCGCCACTACATTTTGTAGCGGTCCCGATTTTATCGGGACGGGTTTTTAGACTTCACCCTTCCCTCTCCTTGTCCCACCAGAGTGGGATCCCGCATTTGCGGTGAAGGGGAGGGATAAAGGGAGAGGTTTACCGCAGCAGAATCATCTTCTTCGTGGCAGTGAAATCTCCCGCCTGCAGCCGATAGAAATAAACACCAGAGGCTACAGAGTTTCCATTTTCATTTTTCCCATTCCATCTCACTGCATAATAACCCGGCTTCTGCGGTTCGTTGACAAGCGTCTTCACCACTTGCCCAGCGACATTGTAGATTTTCAAAGAGACTTTACTTTCCGCACATCCCCTCTTGAGAGGGGGTAGGGGGTGTGTAATCCCTCTTGAGAGGGGGCAGGGGGTGTGTAATCTTCCACAAT
>JBFLXN010000108.1:0-9538 GCA_040755715.1 Candidatus Edwardsiibacteriota bacterium | reverse complement strand
ACGGCATAGCTGAGGTCAGATTCTGGTGTAATAACAAACTTATCGATGTTCAAAGAGTAAAAATCAGTGATCTACAGCAGTTCACTTTTGAAGTTTAAATGGTTCACTTTTGAAATTTAGCTAACATGATAAAATTAAGTTCGTCCTTAAGAACTTAACTACACAGATTTTTCGTCGATAATCTAAGATAATCTAATTTGTGTGCTCAAATTTTTAATCGGCGTAATCTTTTTAGAATAAAATTTTTTCCTTGTTTTTTCTACCTGAAATCAGTTAAAATAATACTAAGGAAGACACGAAATAAAGAAACTTATAGAAATTTCTAATTCTTTCATGTTTTTTAGATAGGGAGTCTATATGCGTCTTGACCGTTTTACCCTCAAAGCTCAGGAAGCCATTGAAGCTTCACAGAGAATCGTAGAACAATTCAATCATCAAGAGATTGAGCCAGAACATCTGCTATTGGCTCTGTTGCAACAGAGTGAGGGCGTAGTTATTCCCATCTTGCAGAAGTTAGGCACCAATCCTGATTTAGCGAGACAGAGGATAGAGGAAGAGATAAAAAAGATTCCCAAGATTCTTGGTGCAGTGGGACAGATTTATCTTTCGCCCCGTTTGCAAAAAATTTTCACTACTGCTCAAACAGAAGCCGAACACTTGAAGGACGAATATATTTCTACTGAACATCTACTCGTTGCTCTGGCTGAGGAAAAAGGCGGGAAAGCCAGCCAGGTGCTGAATGAACTTGGGGTAAATAAAGATTCAATCTATAAAGTCTTGGTTGACATCAGAGGAACTCAGAGAATTACTGACCAGGCCCCCGAAGAAAAATATCAGGCTTTAGCTCGCTACAGTCGGGATTTGACGGATTTAGCCCGGAAAGGAAAGTTAGACCCAGTGATTGGAAGAGATGACGAAATCAGAAGAGTTATTCAAGTTTTATCTCGTCGGACTAAGAATAATCCAGTTTTGATTGGTGAGGCAGGTGTAGGCAAAACCGCTATTGTTGAAGGTTTGGCACAGAGAATCACCTCGGGTGATATTCCGGAGTCTCTGAAAAATAAACGAATTGTCGCTCTGGATTTGGGGGCTTTAATCGCTGGGAGTAAATTCCGTGGTGAATTTGAAGACCGCTTGAAAGCAGTCCTAAAAGAAATTGCCCAGGCTGAAGGTGAGGTGGTTCTCTTTATTGATGAATTGCACACCTTGGTTGGTGCGGGCGGAGCGGAAGGAGCAATAGATGCTTCAAATATGTTGAAACCAGCCTTAGCCCGAGGTGAATTGCGGTGTATCGGCGCTACTACCCTTGATGAATATCGCAAATATATTGAGAAGGATGCGGCTTTAGAGCGAAGATTTCAGCCCATTTTTGTTGGTGAGCCGTCGGTTGATGATACCATTGCTATCTTGCGGGGATTAAAAGAGCGATATGAGTTGCATCACGGAGTGAGAATCCAGGATTCTGCTTTGGTAGCCGCTGCCGTTCTCTCACATCGCTATATCTCTGACCGCTTTCTTCCGGATAAGGCAGTGGATCTGATTGATGAATCCGCTTCACGACTGCGCATAGAAATAGATAGCCTGCCCACAGAAATTGATGAAGTGGAAAGAAAGATTATGCAATTGGAGATTGAAAAGACTGCCTTGAAGAAAGAGAAAGACCCGGCGTCCAAAGAAAGGTTGGAAAAACTTGAAAAGGAATTGGCTGAACTGAAAGAAAAGTCAAATCAGATGAAGGCACACTGGCAAGCAGAGAAATCTGCGATTAAGAAGCTCAGAGAACTAAAAGAAAAGATAGACCAAGCCAAGAGCGAGGAGCAGAGAGCGGAAAGGCGAGGGGATTTGGGCAAAGTAGCCGAGATTCGCTATGGGACATTATTAGAGTTACAAAAGCAACTAGACCAGGAGAACAAAAAATTGCAAGAATTGCAAAAAGAACAGAAGATGTTGAAAGAAGAGGTTGATGAAGAAGACATCGCAGAAGTGGTTTCCAAGTGGACAGGCATACCGGTCTCACGCCTCTTAGAAGGTGAGATGCAAAAACTGCTAAAGATGGAAGACCGTTTGCGTCTGCGAGTAGTTGGCCAAGATGAAGCCTTACAGTCGGTGGCTAATGCGGTCAGGCGAGCCAGAGCCGGACTTTCTGACCCAAATCGCCCGATTGGCTCTTTTATCTTTATGGGCCCCACTGGTGTGGGAAAAACCGAGTTAGCCAAAGCCCTGGCTGAATTTCTTTTTGATGATGAAAGGGCAATGGTTCGTCTGGATATGTCTGAATATATGGAAAAACATACGGTCGCTCGTTTAATTGGTGCCCCCCCCGGATATGTTGGCTATGAAGAAGGAGGACAGCTGACCGAAGCGGTGAGGAGAAGACCGTATTCGGTGATGCTCTTTGATGAGATTGAAAAGGCACATCAGGATGTCTTTAATGTCCTTCTGCAAATTTTGGATGATGGAAGACTGACAGACGGTCAGGGTCGCACGGTTGATTTCAAGAATACCGTCGTAATAATGACCTCCAATATCGGCAGCCAGTGGATACAGGAATTAGCAAATGATGAAAAGGAGATGCGGCGAAGGGTAATGGAAGCGATGCGCCAGCACTTCCGACCGGAATTCTTAAATCGCATTGACGAAATTATTATCTTCCATCATCTGAGTGAAAGAGAGATTAAGAAAATCGTAGAGATTCAGATAGAGCAATTAAAAAAGAGATTGCAGGAAAGAAAGATAGAGATTACTCTTACGGAAAAAGCCAAGGAATTTTTAGCCAAGGAGGGATTTGACTTGGTCTATGGTGCCAGACCATTGAAGCGAACTATTCAGAGATTGATTCAGGACCCCCTGGCAATGAAGGTCATTGAAGGGGAATTCAAAGAGGGGGAGAAAGTGACCATAGACGCCAAAGGCGGGGAGATTGTTTTTGGTAGAAAGTGACCCCCGATTTCGCCTGTTTAGTTGATTATTGTGCCGCTCTCTACCTTTCACACCCGATGGGTATGTTTTGTTTTGTGGCTTTGAGCGAGGAAATACATCACATTAATCCCACTCTACTTTTTCAATCTTCGGATACATCTTCTTCATGAAAGCCTCGCAGGATACCCCGTCCTTTGGACGGGGAGGAATGCGTGGGTGGTGCTGGGTCAAAGAAATCGCGGTGGCGAAGCCACGAATCGGGCGGAAAGCCCCGCCCTTTGGGCGGGGATCGTCCGATTCGAGCGATTTCTTTACTTTTTAATACCAAATAAAATTCTTACCAATTCATCATTTTCTTTTTCCAATTTTTCAATTTGCTTTTCTTTGCCTTCCACCTTCGCTGAGCCTTCGGCGAGCAGGTCGGATTTAAGCTGGTGGCACTTTTTAGAGATTTCCACAAGTTTTTGGTGGAGTTTCTTTTTGGGGTCAAATTTGGGAATGCCAATATGCTCCATTACCGAAGGCGTGCCAAAGCCACGGCCAGCAGAAGAAAAGGATTTGATAAAATCACGCACTGGCTTTGAATTGATAATAGCACAAAGATAATGGGCTTCGGATTCATTATCAACCGGAAAAATAACAGTAGTATCAAGAGAGATTACTTGCTTATAATTAAACATTGTTTTTATTTCAGAAATCACAGCCGCCACAATATCAGTAGTCATTCTTTTCCAAACAACTTTATATCGAGAAAATGTATAATCGCCGATATTGTATTGGCTATAAAAAGGTGCTTCTAACTTAGCATGGAATTTTTTATAGGATGTCCGTTGTAGTAATTCGTTTCGAAATCGTGTTAAATAACTAAAAGTAAGAGGCCATTTGTTTTTCATGACCAACTCAGGGTAACCTCTCATCGGATTATTTCTATCATTAACAAGGAGAACAAAAAGACTCTGCTCAATACCCCATCGTTGAATATCTGGTCCCGAAATAGCGGGATACACCAAATCTGATTCTATTTTATCCTCAACTTTTTGGATTTTTGTTTTTCCTCTCTCAACTAGATTAGTTACGAGTAAATTACCATCAGACAATACTTGTTTTATCTCAAGCCAGAAAATTCCGTAAGGGTCGGCCCACGCACCTGCTCGTGCCCTATAATAATTTTGACCTTCAATACTAAGTAAATTGTCCTCCCCAGCCTCAATAGTTTGCCAAGCACCAACATTTGTTTTTATTGGTTTTGCTATTAACTTTTTTCTGCTTAATAAGGACAAAGCTTCATCTAATAACTTATCCGTGGCGATTTTACCTACACCTTTTTTCTTATTCCAAATAATGTAAGGAACTGGATATTCTGTTTTCTCTCCTTTTTTAAGAATAATTGCCGCAGTTTTGTTAGCTGCCCCTTCAAATGGTTGTACAGTCACTAAATCATGAGATTTGACTACTTTAAGATGTTTTTTATCTCCAAGTTGAAATCTCCGAAAACCTTCTCCAGCACCTTTTGACTTGAAAACTTCTTGAGTTATTAAAAATCCTAATTTCGCACCATCTTTTAAGTAATAATCAGACGAGGCATAAACAAATAGCATTGAAAAATCTGGTTTTGCACCACCAAGCATTTGTGCATATCCTTTAAGCGAAAATAATCCGTAATCTTTCCAGAGATGTCTTGTTGCTTCTCTATATTCCTGCGCAAGATAATCCCACCTAATCCACGGGGGATTGCCAACGACAAAATCAAATTGACCAGCGACCATTGGCGCAAAAGCGTTTTTCAAAAAGCGAGCCCAGATGCCGTTCTGGTTCTGTTTTTCAAGGTCTAAAATTTCTTTATAGAAATTCTCTACGGTTTTCTCATGCGGCGGAAATACTAACCCTTTTTCTTTAAAATGCTTCATCGCTATTTCTGGTTCAAAACCACTCTTTGCAAATTTCTCAACGAATTGAGCGGCGTCTTTCATTAAAAATCCTTTATCTTTCACCCAGATAGACGGAACATGAAATTCTTTTGCAGAAGTTTTCACTTTGATATGTTCACCATAGAAATTTAATTTTCCTTGGACGCCCACTTGCTCTGGCCATAACACAGAATCAGCCAAGTAAATTGGCACCTCTAAATCTGATAATTCATTCGCCAAATCGCCCAAAGCAAAAAGATAATTAGTGCGAGCGGCAATGACTGCCAGAGGATTTAAATCAAATCCCCCAATATTGGCTTTGATGTTTTTTGCGATTTCAAGTGCTGGGCGTCTATTTTTTATTCCCCATTCCTTTGCTCTCTGAATTGCCAGAACTAAAAATGTCCCTGAACCGCAGGCAGGGTCCAAAACCCGCTTAAAATTATGGCCATCATAGCCGACTTCATTTAACAATAACTCTGCCAACCAATCAGGCGTGTAATATTCGCCGAGACGATGCCGGACTTCCTGCGGGACTAAATATTGATAGAGTTTTTTGAGAAGGTCACGAGTAGAGGTTGGGTCTAAAGTACTTGTCGCTGGTTCAAATTCGGAAAGCGCTCTGGTGATTTCTTGGATTGCTTCTTTAAGACGTGGTGACCAAGCATCAAGATACCAGCGGAAAAAGTCGCCTTCTAAGAAATTTGTAATTCCTTTTCTGGCATAAATACCGCCGTCCTCAATATCCTCAAGCTGTCTTTTGAGTTTGTCTTCAGAAATATGGGCAAGTTCAGAAGCAAGTGAAGAGCTGAGGGCTGTTTCTCTTAATGTTAGAAGTTCAGCAGCAATAAGCTTCATCAAAAAAGCAAAGTAAGTATGAACGGAGAATAAAAGTTCCTGAAAATCCGTTTCTTTGCCGACCTTGTAAAGTGTAGCAAGTGCTTCCACTTCTTTTTCTTGGTAGCCACTAAACTGTTCACCATAAACAATTCCAAACAAGCGCTTCCACTCATTAAAAAATGTGCGAACTCTTGTTTGGTCACCCCAATACTCTAAGGAATTAGCAAAAGCGGAGACTGCTTTTGGTGCCAGCTCACTTTTCGGCCCAAATTTATCAGCCAGATTTTCGGCAGTCAAGGGGAGTCGGGCTAAAGCCCGCAGGTGTGTAAGTAAAGTCCGGGCACTGTTCTCATCAAAATCATAAGGTCCAATTAAAATAAAGTCTTTAGTATGTAGTTCAATCTTTGCCTTGCTTTTATCTCCTTTGTAGCGGACAAAAAAGATTTTATCGCCGTCAAAACCAACACCTACAAATTTAGACTCAAACAAAAATAAGGTTTCTTTTTCAGATGTTGAAAGTTTTTGAATATAACCGACTAATTGCTCATAAGCGTGGTTAATAGATTTTTGTGATTTAAATGCATGCGGAAGTTCATATTCAATTACCACCTGACCGTGGAGTGCGTCAGAACGCCCGGAATTATAAATTGACTTTTCGTATTTGGGATTTGGCTTAATTCCCAATTCTTTTAAAATTGGCTCTAAAAGTTTCTCAAATCCAATCCTTAAATCTTCTTCGGTTTTGGTTTGGCGGACCAGTTTTTTTGTCTCCGCCGCAAGATTATCTGCTAATTTGAAAAGGGAATCTTGGTTTTCTGATTTTGTGTTTTTCATTTGTATTATAAAACCCCTTACCTTTTACTTAATATTATACAGGAAAAGTAAGCAAAAGTCAAGTCCCTTCTTTTCGAGAATCTGGATGCACTACATCCGCTTTTCCCTTGCCCCCGCCCCGAGAAACGGGGTCTGAACGACTGAAAGAATAGATACTTGTCCGCCGTGTCTGTGGCGGAAAGTGGATGGGTCAAGCCTGCCCTTTTGGCTCGCTCGTGAAGTGGACCCAATTGTCAAAACAAAAATGCAGTTGTATTTGTTACAGCGGAATAAATAGAAGTATTGCTGTTCCTTAATGTGGAATGTTGTAACTGTTCATTACTTCGGTTAGATAATAATGTAGGCAAGAAAAGAAATCAAAGGATTAACGGACCGGAGCTCACCGGGGCGCGGCTTTTTGCGCGTCTGGTAGAGCGAATTGTTGGCAGGTTATTTTTTCGTATAGCGTTTCTGGGGCTATGTCAGCGCCATTTGGCCAGCAGATAGTTCCACCCTCTATCATTGCCCTCTTAAAAAATGCTGTATCTCGTAGAGGTTCAAAGACAGGACCCCTCCCCACGTACTCCGAAAAGTCTATGTCACCGCTTTTCCCATCATCAAATACAACATGATAGACAAAACCTCCCTTGTATTCGATCTTTATCACATCGTTCATATTCCACATAGTTCACCTCATTCTATTATACCACGATTTGGATTTTCTGTCAAGCCTTTTTCACTTTTGGTAATGTATAATATTGTGTGTAATTTCAGATTGACAAAGCAATAAAAAAAGGCTATCCTCCTTATAAAAAAACTCAATAAAGAGAAGGGAATTTCCCTTGACTTTACTCCTCTGACTCTGGTATAATGTGCTTAAGTTACAAGACCAGAATTATATGGAGGGATTTAAAATGATGAATAGGATTCTGAACCGTATTGAAGTCAATCCCAAAATAATGCTTGGTAAACCTGTAATCAGAGGCACAAGTATCCCTGTAGAAATCATACTGAGGAAACTTTCACATAATATCTCTGTCGATGAAATTTTGGTTGACTATCCCAACCTTACTATTGATGACATTAAAGCAGCTATTGCTTATGCCTCGGAAGCATTGTCAGCTGATGAAATCTTGACAGTTACAGGTAGAAGATGATGAAATTTCTTGCAAATGAAAATGTGGAAAAACGCGTAGTCAACTATCTTCGCAGCATTTCGTGGTTCTAAGTGAAAATAGAGTCCGGTTTCGGCCAATACAGAAGATAGAAGAAAGGAGCAACAACGGCAAAAAGCAATTTGTGAGCCAGTGAAGAATGAAAGATAGAAGACAAATGGATATCACCACTCAACTAGAATTTATTAAAAAAGGCACAGCGGAAATTGTGCCTGAGGCAGAACTCTTTCAGAAACTTGAGGAAGCCGGAAGACAAAAGAAGGCACTGCGGATAAAACTCGGAGTGGACCCTTCCAGTCCACATATCCATCTGGGCAACGCCGTCGTCATTCGGAAACTGCGGGATTTCCAGCAACTCGGACACCAGGTTGTTTTTATTGTCGGTGATTTTACCGGCAGAATTGGAGACCCGTCTGGTCGGGCTGCCACCAGAAGACAACTGAGCGAAGAAGAGGTCAAAACTAATATGGCTACCTATAAAGAACAAGTCGGGAGAATTTTAGATGTGGAAAAGACAGAATTTCGCTGTAATAGTGAATGGCTCGGAAGACTCACTCCTTTTGAGATAGTGAAAATTTGCTCCTTTCAAACAGTGGCCAGAATGTTGGAAAGAGACGATTTTTCCATACGCTTTAAGGAAAGTAGACCCATCGGCATTCATGAGTTTCTCTATCCTCTATTTCAAGGATATGATTCGGTAGCCATTAGAGCGGATGTGGAATTGGGTGGGACAGAGCAGAAGTTTAACCTCCTATTGGGTCGGGAACTGCAAATCTATTATGGTCAAAAACCTCAAGTAGCGGTGACTATGCCGATTTTAGTAGGCATTGACGGCGTGAAAAGAATGGGGAAATCTCTGAGTAATTATGTTGGCATTACCGAATCGCCAAAAGAAATCTTTGGCAAGATTATGTCCATTCCAGATAATATAATCGTCCACTACTTTGAATTGGCTACGGAAATTTCTTCTTCAGACTTAGAAAAAATTAAGACAGCCCTTTCAAAAGGAGAAAATCCCAGAAACTTCAAAGCCCGCCTGGGCAAAGAGATAGTCAGTTTATATCACGGAAAGGCAGCGGCGGAAAAAGCGGAGTTGGAATTTGACAGAATTTTTAAGGAGAAGGGATTGCCAGAAAAGATTGAGGAATACAGAATAGAAGCAGGAAAAAAGATTTGGTTGGTGCGATTGTTAGTAGAAACTGGACTGGTGAAGACAAATAGTGACGCCAGAAGGTTGATTCAACAAGGTGCGGTGGAGATAGATGGGGAGATGATTTCGGATATAGAGAAAGAACTATCGTTGAAGAAGCCGATAGTAATAAAGGTAGGCAAGCGAAGGTTCCTAAAGATAGTGCCAAAATAATATCAAAAATCAAAAATTAAAATTATCACCGCAAATGCAGGATCCCGCTATGGCGGGACAAACCAAGAATCCATCCACCTGAGGCGGATGGATTTTGATTTGTCTTTTTGCATTTTGATATTTGATTTTTATTATGGTGCCGAGGAGGGGATTTGAACCCCTATGCCCTTGCAGGCACATGGCCCTGAACCATGCGTGCCCGCCTACCTACGGCTATGCCGGAGGAGAGATTTGAACTCTCACGAGCTTACGCTCACAGCGCCCTGAACGCTGCGTGTCTCCCAATTCCACCACTCCGGCGCAGGCATAGGCGGGCAGGTCTTCCAGTTTCACCACCTCGGCGGCAAGAAAAGTATACTAAATTTTTGACTTGCTGTCAAGGAAAAACTAAAAAACTGTCATTTAAAATTCAAAAGTGAACTCTTTTTAGCGAATTTAAAGTTCAAAAGTGAACTCTTAAACTGCTATAATCTAACCCAAAAAAGGAGGGTTTGGATTATGGCAAAACAGTTGCATAAGAA
>JBFLXN010000107.1:0-9639 GCA_040755715.1 Candidatus Edwardsiibacteriota bacterium | reverse complement strand
GGAGAGGGGGACAGAAGGGGGTGAGGGTTTTAGTTTTCCCCGACATAAATGTCGGGGCTACTCATATTTCGACCTTAGGTCTTTTTTTCTTGACACCCTGATTGTCAAATATTTATGCGACAGACCAGTAGCAAGTAGAGAGAATAAAAACTCTTTTCTCGCTACTTGCTACTCTCTACTCGCTTACTATTTTATTAAAATTTCAGTCCTGCCTTTCTGGCTGCTTCGGCTACGGCTTTGACTCTTCCATGATAGAGATACCCTCCCCGGTCAAAGACTACTTCTTTTATCCCCATTTGTTGAGCCTTTTCTGCTATAGTCTTTCCAACAGCTTCACTTTCAGCCATTTTAGTTTTCTGGGAAATTGCCCCTACTGAGCAAATGGTGCGATGAGAAACATCATCAATTAACTGGGCGTAGATATGCTTAAGGCTCCGGAAGACACACAGTCTCGGTCTGGCAGAAGTGCCTTTAATTCTCTTTATAATTCGTTTATGTCTTCGCTTCCGGGTTTCTCTTTTTTCTTTACTTTTATCTCTCACCCCGTTAGACCTCCTTTCAAAATAAGCCTCGCTTTGCTCGGCAAATGCAAAATGCAAATTGTAAATTGTAAAATATAAAATGTAACCCAATAATTCTGTTTTTAAAATTTTGCATTTTGCACTTTGTCGTGCCATAGGCAGATCCGCCTCTGGCGGACATGCTTCATTTTGAAATTCCTAGAGCGTAAAATATCCAGTTACCCCCGTCAGAAACCAAAGGTCTAAGGAGGTTTATCCTAAGCGCCCCCTATCTTGGTCGCCGCTGCTTTCCCTGCTTTCCTCCTGATTATTTCGTTCAGATAGCGAATTCCCTTACCCTGATAGGGTTCTGCTGGACGAATGGCTCTGACTTTCGCCGCTGTCTCACCAACCAGTTGTTTATCAATCCCCATGATTTTAATATTCAGTTGATAGACCTTATCTTGTGCTTTAAGTTTACTATCTTCAAATATTTCAAACTTAATTCCGGGGGGGGCTTTAAAAAATATTGGCTGTGAATACCCCAGAAGCAAATTGAGTCCTTCAGACTTAATTTCAGCCCGATATCCCACACCATAGATTTGCAGTTCCTTCTGATAGCCCTCTATTACACCCTTAATGGCATTAGCCAGAAGTGTTCTGGTTAATCCATGCAAAGCCCGGTCGAACTTGTCCTCAGATTTGCCCTGGACAACAATCTGTCCGTTGTTCACCATAACCTTCAGATTGGGATGAAATGCTTGCTCCAGAAAACCTTTAGGACCGGTGACTCTCACTATACCTTCTAGAATTTCTACCTTCACTCCTTCTGGAATAGAAATAGGTTTCTTACCAACTCTTGACATTTTTCCCTCTTGGTAGCAATTTACAGTGTATCTTTGAAATGTAGAATAGCGAGAATCATAGGTAATGGCTTTAGCTCCCGTCGCAGAGGATCAAGGGATAATCCAAGAGCTTCAAGTGTAAAGGCGCCCAACAGCACGCTATCCCCTTCTTCGCCAAAGATGACATCTGCCACCCCTATCCGCTCCCCATATTTGAAAAGAGCTCCTCCCTTTTTGCGGACAATCTTCGTTCCGTTTGCCAGGCGGAATTCCTGCTCTGTCAGTGGTTTAATGCCGAGTCTTTCCAAAATCAAGGTTGGAACCACTGAGTAAATGGCACCACAGTCAATCAAAAACTCAAGTTTTTCTGTGAGCTCAGGGTTAGCAGGATTTCCCACTTCAATTTCCAAAACTGTAATTCCCATCGTAACTCCCCTCATCTTTCTTAACATTAACCTCTCCCTTTACTCCGTTAGATATTGATGTTTTACCTCGGATGCTCTCGCAATATCTAACGGGGTAAATCCCTCTTTTGACTTTGTCAGAAGAGAGAAGCCACCTACCTGTCCGTTAAGCGAAGAGGCGAAGCCCACGGTCAGGAAGGCGAGCCTCGCCAAAAGCGGGAGTAAGGTCTTTACCAAATATAACAAATTATCTCACCACCTATGCCTTGAGCTTTAGCCTCTTTATCAGTCAAGATTCCCTTAGAAGTGGACAAAATGGCTATACCCAAACCTCCTAAAACCTTAGGAATTTTATCTTTGGGAACATAGTGGTGCAGACCCGGTGTACTGATTCTCTTTAAGCCTCGGATGACACTTCCTTTCTCCGAATGATATTTTGGATAAATGCGAATGACTCCCTGTCTATTATCAGGAAAATATTTATAGTTCTGGATTAATTTTTCTCTAAAAAGAATTTTGGTAATCGCCATTTTTGTCTTTGAGGCTGAAATGTCTACTTTTTTATGTTTTGCCTTACAGGCGTTACGAATTTTGGTCAGCATATCACCAATTGGGTCAGTCTGTGACATTTTTTCTCCTTACATTTTTGTTTTGCCACGCCTGCCCGTCCACCGAAGCATCCTGGGACAGGCGGGAATAAACACGAATTTGCACTAAGAGTAAGTTCTTTATAAACTATTTCGTGTCTGTTCGTGTTAATTCGTGATTCAATTTTTTACCAACTTGCCTTGGTTACTCCGGGAATTACTCCTTGTAGAACCAATTCCCGAAGGCAAATACGACACAATCCGAATTTGCGATAGTATCCCCGAGGTCGTCCACAGCGGTTACAACGATTATGTTGTCTCACCTTAAATTTTGGATGGGCCACTTTCATAATCATTGCTTTTCTGGCCATACTTTCACTCCCTTGTCAAAATATCAAAAACACAAACTAAAAATCAAATATTTGGATTTTTGGTATGTCATTTTAATTTTTGCCTTTTGATTTTTAATTTTAAAATCAGGTCTGGAATGGCATCCCCAGTTCTTTTAACAGTTCTTTTGCCTCCTCGTCTGTTTTAGCAGTAGTCACAATACTAATGTCCATTCCTCTAATCTTGGCTACTTTATCATAATCAATTTCTGGAAAGATAATTTGTTCGGTAATTCCCAAAGAATAGTTTCCGTGACCGTCAAAGGATTTGGTCGGCACACCTCTAAAATCTCGAATGCGCGGAATAGTAATGTTGACCAAGCGGTCAAAAAATTCATACATTTGCTCACCTCGCAGGGTAACCATACATCCGATAGGCATACCGGTCCTCAATTTAAAGGCGGCAATTGATTTCTTTGCCCGGCGAATAGCTGGTTTCTGTCCAGTAATGGCTGACAAATCCTTTACTGCCGCATCCAAGTATTTTACATCCTGGGTTGCTTCGCCTACACCCATATTGACGACAATCTTTTCCAATTTCGGCGCCTGCATTGGATTTTTATAGCCAAATTTCTTCATCAGATGTGGAACTACTGTTTTATGATATAGTTCTTTTAGTCTCGCCATATCTACCTCATTATTCTTTTCATTTCTCCTTCTCCAAGATTTCACCACATTGTTTACAGGTCCGAGCTTTTCGTCCGTGAGCTAGGATAATCCTGCCCACCCTTGTCGTCTTCCCGCATTTGGGACAGATTAGGACTAAATTTGAGAGATGTATCGGTGATTCTTTTGTTAGAATTCCACCCTGTTGTGCCTGTCTTACAGCCCTGGTGTGTCTCTTGACAAAATTTATTCCTTCCACAATAGCCCGATTTTTGGGGGGGAAAATTTTTAACACCTTGCCTACTTTTCCCCGGTCATCACCGGCTGTTACTTTTACTTGGTCACCTTTAACAATTTTCATCTTTTAGAAATTCCTTTTTGCCACTGCCTGCCCCTGTGCTTCACAACATAGCACAACGGTCAGGGAAGGCACAGAAATCACTGAAACCTGTTCCTGACAGGTTCAGGAATCTTAAACTATAACAGAATGTCAATTTTTAGTTTAAAAAAGTTGTAACGGCACTAGATTACTTCCGGGGCCAGGGAAACAATTTTCATAAATTGCTTTTCTCTTAATTCTCTGGCCACTGGACCAAAGATACGTGTTCCTCTGGGTTCTTTCTGTTCATCAATTAGGACGGCGGCATTTTCGTCAAAGCGAATGTAGGAGCCATCTTTGCGTTTTAGTTCTTTTTTAGTCCGGACAATTACCGCCTTAGCAATATCTCCTTTCTTAAAGGTGCTTCCCGGCAGAACATCTTTTACGGAAACTTTAATAATATCTCCTACTCTTCCGTAGCGGCGGTAAGAACCACCAAAGACTTTGAGGCACATTGCTCGTTTCACCCCTGTATTATCAGCAATAACGAGTCGCGTATATTCCTGAATCATTTCACTTCACACTCCGTCTGTCTATTCATTCAGTAATTTTTAATACCTATCTATTTATCCCGCACTTTTATGAAAGTGCAGGATTTATTTTGCTTTCTCCAGGACTTCAATCAAGCGCCAGCGTTTTGTCTTGGAAAGTGGTCTGGTTTCCATAATTCGCACTTTGTCTCCCATTTTTGCTTCGCTTTTCTCATCATGGGTAACAAATCTGGTTGTTCTCTTCATAATTTTTCCGTAGAGAGGATGTCTTATTCTTCTTCCCACTGCTACCACAATAGTTTTTTGCATCTTATCGTTGACCACTCTTCCTTCTTTTATCTTGCGTTTTCCCCGTTCTATCATATAATTAGATTTTCCTCCCTAAAATTAGTAAAAGAGTTTATGATTTATAGTTAATAGCAAAAACTATCAACTCTCCACTATCAACCATCAACTGTGTTTGGTCTCAGTCATTCCAGAAGCCAGTCTTTTAATACCAAGTTCATCCTCTCTTAAAATAGTTTTCAGGCGAGCAATTTCTCTTCTCGTAAGTCGTAAATTGATAGGGTTAGTTAATTCTTGTGTGCCTCTCCGTAGACGGAGATTGAAAAGTGATTGCATTCCTTCGTGTAATTTTTGCTCTACTTCTTTTCTGGTTAGTTGTCTAATATTTTGAGGTTTCATAATATCTTCTCTCTGGAGATAAATCTTGTTTTGATAGGTAATTTATGAGCTGCCAAAAACATGGCTTTTTTTGCTTCTTCCGAGGGAATCCCTCCCAACTCAAACAGGACTCTGCCTGGTTTTACCACGGCGACCCAATGGTCTACTGCTCCTTTCCCTTTCCCCATTCTCGTTTCGGCTGGCTTAGCCGTGACAGGTTTATCCGCGAAAATGCGAATCCAAACCTTTCCGCCTCTTTTAACAAATCGGGTAACAGCAATTCTGGCCGCTTCAATTTGGCGACCGGTGAGCCAAGCTGGTTGTAAGGCTTGAAGCCCAAATTCACCAAAACTCAACTTATTCCCTCTGCTGGCAATTCCTCGGCGACGACCGCGATGTTGCTTGCGGTATTTAACACGTTTTGGCATTAGCATAGAATTATTACTCCAAATTATACCTCAACCACAATTAAGAACCAAAATTTAAAATGCAAACACATTTTGAATTTTGAGTTTACTAGGATTACTCCTGTGGTTGTCGGGCTAAATGAGGTGATTTCTCAAGGATTTCGCCCTTGAAGACCCAAACCTTGACACCGATGCACCCGAAAGTAGTATGCGAAGTAGCTCGGGCAAAATCAATATCAGCCCGCAAGGTATGAAGTGGCACTCTTCCTTCGTGATAACTTTCGGTGCGGGCAATTTCTGCCCCAGCTAATCTACCACCACAGGCAATTTTGATTCCTTCAGCACCAGAGCGCAAAGCTGAGGCTACTGCTTTTTTCATTGCCCTTCTGAAGGCTATTCTCTGTTGTAATTGCCTGGCAATAGAATCAGCAATCAACGAAGCATCCAATTCCGGATTTTTGACCTCGCTGATGTTCAGATAGACCTCTTTCTTGGTAAGATGCTGTAACTCTTTTTTTAAGTCTTCCACTGCGCTACCTCTTCGGCCAATAACCACTCCTGGTCTGGCGGTATGCAAAGTAATGGCTACTCTTTTAGGTGTCCTTTCAATTTCTACTTTAGAAACTCCTGCTTTTTGTAATCGCTGGCCTAAGTAACGGCGAATCTCTACATCTTCTTTAAGAAGTGTAGCATAATCTTTTTTAGAAAACCACCGAGAATCCCAGTTTTTGATGATTCCGAGTCTTAAACCAATTGGATTTGTCTTTTGCCCCAAATCAACACCTCCTCTTTAATATCAAAATGTCCGCCAGAGGCGGATCTGCCTCAGGCATGACAAATATCAAAAAATCAAAACGATAAAATCATCAATAACCAAGCTCCAATAATCAATTTACCAAACACCAAACTTCAGGTTTGAAATATTGGTTATTATTTGGTTATTGAGATTTGGTGATTGGTTATTTTTAGTATTTGGATTTTGGTATGTCATTTTGATATTTGATTTTTAGATTTATTCTTCTGTTCCTATTCTTACTAAGATGTGGCTCATTCTCTTTCGTCTCAAATCCGCTCGACCTCTGGCACGTGGTCTATATCGTTTCATAGTGGGGGCAGCGTCAACTCTGAGCTCTTTGATTATTAAATTATCTACTGAGAGTTTAGTGCTACCAGCAATGTTAATGGCATTGGCTACCGCTGAACTAATAGCTTCTTCTAAGATAGGACTACCAGCCCGAGGGGTAAATTTCAAGAGAGTCAAAGCTTCGTGACAGCTCTTTCCTTTCACTAAATCTGCCACCAAACGGAGTTTACGAGGACTAATCCGAATATATTTTTCTAATGCCTTAGCTTCCATTATTCTTTCCTTACTATTAGACACAGGCTGGAAGCCTGTGCTACCATAAAATCTTTCACCACAGAGAGGGCACAGAGATAATTCATTTCAAAATTATCAATGTAAAATTATTCCCGATTATTTATCGGGACTAATTGCTAATTTTGCAATTTGCAATGAGTTATCTCTGTAGTTAACCCTTTCTAGGCTTTAATGATAGTGGTCTTCTCTGTTTTTTCTTCTGCTTTTTCTTTACCTACAGCTCCGTGTCGTCTAAAAATTCTGGTAGGAGCAAATTCACCCACTTTATGTCCCACCATATTTTCAGTAATATAGATTGGAATAAACTTATTGCCATTATGAACGGTTAAGGTATGTCCTACAAACTCTGGAGGAATAGTTGACCTTCTGGCCCAGGTTTTAATTGCTCTTTTCTCGCCGGTTTTATTCATTTCCTCAATTTTTTTTAGAAGTTTTTCATCAACATAAGGACCCTTTTTTAATGACCGACTCATAGTTTATCCTCTCCGTTTAATAATATATTTATCTGAAACTTTTTTCTGCCGGGTTTTTTTACCTTTGGCTAAGAATCCCGTTTCGCTACAGGGATGGCGTCCACCAGAGGATTTTCCTTCGCCGCCGCCCATGGGGTGGTCGTGAGGGTTAGTGGCAACTCCTCTTATCCGAGGACGCCAGCCAAGCCACCTTGAACGGCCGGCTTTACCCAAAGAAATATTTGCGTGTTCTAGATTTCCCACCTGACCAATAGTGGCCAGACAATCAAGTCTAATCATTCTGACTTCACCAGAAGGAAGTCTCACCTGGGCATAATCACCTTCTTGGGCCATCAATTGAGCGGACACCCCAGCACTTCTAACTAATTGTGCACCTTTTCCTTTTTGTAGCTCAATGTTATGAATAGCCGTACCTACCGGAATTTCGGCCAAAGGTAAGGCATTACCTACTTTAATTTCTGAACCTGGTCCGGATACCACTTTATCTCCCACTTGTAGTCCCAAAGGAGCCAAAATGTAGCGCTTTTCTCCGTCAAGATAGGAAAGTAAAGCAATTCTGCTAGAGCGATTTGGGTCATATTCAATTGATTCTATCTTAGCCGGAATGCCAAACTTATCGCGGCGGAAATCAATCAAGCGATAGGCACGTTTATGTCCCCCCCCCCGATGCTTGGCCGTCACATGACCATGTAGATTTCTTCCACCACTTTTGGGCTTAGGGCGAAGCAACGGTCGGTATGGCTCACTTCTTGTAATCTCTTCAAAGGTATAACCAGTTCTATGTCTCAGTCCTGGTGTAATTGGTCTGTAATTTTTTATTCCCATGTTTTTGCTTTAAACTCCTTCAAACAATTCTATTTTTTCGCCTTTGGCTAAAGTGACCACGGCTTTTTTCCAAGAAGACTTTCTTCCTTCAAATCTTCCTAATCTTTTGATTTTACCTAAAACATTAAAGGTAACTACCTTTGTTACTTTAACCTTAAAAAGTTCTTGAATAGCTTTTTTAATTTCTAATTTGTTAGCCTTCCCACTTACCATGAAGAAATATTTATTTTGTTCATCCTTTGATTTGGTTCCTTTCTCAGTAACCAGTGCTCTTTTAATGATTTCTCTTGGGTCTTTCAAGACAAAGCACCTCCTTCAAAGATTCTACTGCAGACTTAGTCATAATTAATTTATCATAAAGCAAAACATCGTATACATTTACATCTTGGGCTCTTTTTATTTCAATTTTGGGAATATTCCTTGAGGCTCTTTTTAAGTTCTCATCAATTTTATTTACCAAAAAGAGTGATTTTTTACCTGTGAGATTTAGTTGTTCTAAGATTTCTATCATTTTCCTTGTCTTTGGCTCATCTATTTTCAATTCTTCTAAAATGAGAAGATTATTTTTCTTTTGTCTATCAGAGATGACTGAACACAGAGCCAGGTGTCGCACTTTTTTAGGAATTGAATAGGAATAATCCCGGGGATGCGGTCCGTGGGTGATGGCTCCCCCGACCCAGAGAGGAGAGCGTCTTGAGCCTGCTCTTGCTTGGCCTGTTCCTTTCTGAATCCATGGTTTCTTCCCCCCCCCGGAAATAGTAGTCCGAGTCTTTGTAGAAGCAGTTCCCTGTCTCAAGTTAGCCTGATACATCCTTACCGCTGCCCAGACAGCATGCTCATTAGGCTTAACGCCAAAGATTTCAGTGGGAAGCTCCACTGTTCCTTTCTCTTCACCGGTGATAGTATAAAGACTTGTTTCAATGGTCATAATTACTTCCTCTACTATTTTTCCCCTTCTATTTTGTCGTATAAATCTTTGGTCTGAATTTCCTTTTATTTAAAATTTTCATATTATTTCCGGATGGTGCAAGGATATAAAACCCCGTTTTTTCTGCATATTCCTTCACTCCTTCTTCAAGTCTTATTCCAGCGACAACAGGGATAACTTCCCAATCACGATATTCATAAAAAAAATAAAAAAATTCTCAAGTTTTTTTGCCCACTCCTTTACATCATTAATTTCAAGATTGCTTCTAACTTCTGTGGCAATAGCAACATTTTTCCCATCCTTCTGTCCAATGCATAGAAGGTCTACTTCCATTTCTCTGCCATTTCTAAATCTTTCTGCTCTCTGATAAATCCCACTGATTTTTATACCAATATTTTTGAAAAGTACTGGAATTGATGGAGCGACTAATCCTTCAACGAATTTTCCCCAACCATCTGTCATCTTGCCCACCATTTTATTTACTTTATCTATTTCTTTTTCAACTTTATCTATAGTTTTTTCTTGTCTCTCTTTTAGTTCTTGCATACCTTTATAGAATTCTTCTTTCATCTTTTCTGCATTAGAACTATTTTTTCTCAACACTTTTTTCTCTCCTTATTCCTTGCGCCAGTGATTATCTATATGAAACGGCATAATTTTTGATAAATTATTTATATGGTAAAACATAATTTTGTATTGACAATGGAGAACGGTTAATACCTTTAAATACAGTTTTAATAGAATATTTAAGTTTATCTGTATTA
>JBFLXN010000106.1:0-9721 GCA_040755715.1 Candidatus Edwardsiibacteriota bacterium | reverse complement strand
ATTTGGAATTTATCGTTCTCGCAAAGGAAAAAGAAAATAAGAATAGAAAATGTCAAAGAGCAAAAACTTTGGCTTCCCTTATCAGGAACCAGTTATATTGAAGTCTTGATTCTTCACCAGTAACTATGATAAAAGCAAATGACAATAAACAAGGCAAAAACAACAAACTTGAGAAGTTTGTTGTTGTGAAATGATGCTTGATCAACTTGTTGTAGTTTTGTATTTAGAGTAATTAAGGCATATCTGTAGAAAATTCAATTACCTTTTGACTTTTATTTAATAGGGCTTTATGAAATTAAATAAAGAGATTAGCCTCGTAGAGGTGTTCTGTTTGTGGAATGAAAATGGCCAACACCTATTCAGGATGTTGATTTAACCACAGCTCAGGGAGGAAATATTTATAGCATTAAATTAAAAAGGATTAAAAATTTTATAATTTCAGTGTTTTTCCTGATGTTACATCGGGGTGGTTTCAACTATTTTTCAACAGCCTGAATGTCACAGATATTAGGCATAACGAGGAGTCAATAGATGCATAAGGTAACGATGATTTACTGGAGAGATGGCAAATTTTGGTTGGGGAAACTTATAGAATATCCGGAAATCATGACACAGGGCCAAACCCTTGAAGAACTCGAAGAAAACATGAGGGACGCATACATGTTAATGGTTATGGATGAAGTGCCAGAACATCATCAGACTAAGAAGATAGCCGTATGAAACGCAAAGAACTTATTCGGCAACTTACAGAAGCAGGATGCGTTTTATATAGACACGGAGCAAGGCACGATGTATATATAAATCCCGTCAGTGGTAAGAAACAGCCTGTTCCAAGGCACATTGAAATCCATAACAAATTGGCGAAACATATAAAGAAACAACTTGGTTTGCTGCTGGAAAAGATTGAGTAAAAGCATAAGATTGGAATCTAAATATGAGAGTATTCCCAAAATATCTGCTACTTTCCCTGATCACGATTGGATTTTGCTCACAAGGGGGAACTGTCCTGTTGGCAGAAGCGACTGATGAGCCTACAGGGAAAATACAAGGCTGGATTGCAGACGCATCAACAGGAAAACTTCTTGCCGGCGTTACTATAGTGATGTTGGGTGCCACTACGAAACCCGTTTCCGAGACTAAAGGTCGCTATCCACGGAAACCCAAAAGTATGGAAATAGAAAAGGAAATTGCCAAGGCTGTCTCCGACAGCAATGGTTATTATCTCATCAGCAGTGTGCCTGCGGGCGTTTGTTCTTTAAAGGCCACTATGATAGGCTATCAGCCGATGATAGTAAAGGATGTCAAAGTCGTTAAAGATTCTACTACTACCGTTGACTTCAAGTTGACTCCGGCAGATACGGTTCTCAAAGGCACCGGGAAAATAGCAGGTAGAGTTACAGATGGCCAAACAGGGGAGGCGCTTTCCGGTGCTAATGTGGTAATAGTAGGGACGACTCTGGGAGCAGCTTCAAATCTTAAAGGTTATTATGTTATTGCGAATGTGCCTGCAGGAGTTCATTCTCTCAAAGCAACTATGATGGGCTATAACCCAGTGGTTATGAGCGACATCAAAGTCATTAAGAATTTGACTAATACAGTTAATTTCAAATTAACTCCTACGGTTACGGAAATGCAGAGTGTGGAAATCAAAGCTGAAAGGCCAACGGTAGCAAAGGATGCTACGGGGACTACGAGAGTAGAGACTTCTAAGGAGAAAACCCCTTCTCCGGCAAAACCTCCCACAACACCGATTGAAAAGCCCGAATTACCAGCTGTAAGTCCACCTCCTCCTACACCTCCGACAAAACCTCCAATGGCGCCTGAATATGGTGAAGCGATGTCTGGGGAAGTCAGTGTTATTCCTTCCAAGCCTTCCCTAATATCTGGAACACTTCCATCACCAGGAGTAAAAGCAGGCTCAGCAGATGATAACAAACAATTTAATTATTATCTCAATTTCTTGGACAGATTCAAGAATGTAACAGCCTACAAACTGGATGTGAGCGGCAGGGTTATCTTCACTGCTAAAGATATAACCGGGAGACCTCTTTCTAATTGTTTGCTTACCTTTAGAAATAGAAGAGGAAAAATCCTCTGCCGGCGCAAAACATACGCCGATGGAAGGGCAATGTTCTTTACTACGGAGAAGAAGGAATACAAACAGCAGGATTTGAGCGTAGAAGCGGAATATAATCAGAAGACTGTCAAAGAAAACTTCAGCCATAAGGGCAGAAGTGTGGTTGATTTGAACTTTCCCCTGAACAGGGAAAAAACAGAACGAGTTCCGCTGGATGTAGCCTTTTTACTTGATGCCACCGGAAGTATGGGGGATGAGATTGCAAGACTTAAAGCCACTCTGAGAGTCATCCATTGGCAGATAACTGAACTTCCTTCTAAACCGGATGTCAGATTTGGAATGGTGCTCTATAGAGATAGAGGAGACGAATTCCTCACGAGGATTGTTCCTTTTACTGACAAAGTGGATAGTTTTCAGTCAAGTCTTGATTTCGTAGAGGCTCAGGCGGGTGGAGATGACCCCGAAGATGTGCAAGAAGGTTTGAGACAAGCCATTACAGCCCTGAAATGGCGAGAAAATGGAATTAGATTACTCTTCTTAGTAGCAGATGCACCTCCACACTTAGACTACGGGGAAGAATATACCTACATAAGGGCAATACAAGATGCCTCCCAGAAAGGCATCAAGATTACTACAATTGGGGCAAGTGGACTTGACATCCAGGGCGAATACATTTTCAGACAATTAGCACAATACACTATGGGACAATTCGTCTTTCTTACATACGGAGAGACCGGAGAGAGCGAGGGAGGGACTTCTATCAGTGTGAGCCACCATACCGGGGCAGATTTTCAAACGGAAAATCTTGATGCCATAATTGTTAGGATGATAAAGAAGGAACTTTCCTATTTGGCTGAACAACCATTGGAAGAAGAGCCAGAGTATTTTGAAACTGTGGCCAGTAGAGACAAAAACAAAGAAGATGTTCTGAAAGAACTTTTTAGTGAAGGAATCAGACAACTTTTAGACTATTCAATCGTCAAAATTGAAGAAGGAACGCCGACAGCAATTCTTCCAATTTCCGTTCAGGACAAAGAATTGAAGCCTGCGGCGGAAAACCTTGAGGATAGACTGACACTGAACGCTTTTCACAGTAAAGCGTTCAGACTGGTGGAGAGAAAGGATTTCAGACAGTTGATGGAAGAACAAAAACTGGCGTTAACCGGAATCTTTGACAGTGAAAAGAGCATTGAAGTTGGCAAAATGGTAGGGGCAAAGATTTTAATCTTGAGTAAACTGTATCGCAGTAAAGACAAGTTAGAGTTGTATATTAAGATGGTAAAAGTGGAGACAGGCGAAATAATGTCCATTACCATTTTGAGATTAGATGAATGGTTGATATAGAGGTAAAGACTAAGTAGCGAGTAGAGAGTAATGAGTAGCGAGAAAAGGGGAAGTTTATTGAGTTTACACAGTTTGTTGAGTTTCTCGGGTTACTAAAACCCAACGAACTCAACAAACCCAACAAACCCAACAAACCCAACAAACCCAACAAACCCAATTAACCGAATGCTCGCCACTGCTTACTTGCTACTCTAAAAAGTATTATTTATCTCACAGAGAGTAATATAGAAAAGGAGAATTAACTATGTGGCTCTTTATTCTTGTTCCATTGGCAGTGGCAGGTATATTGCCATTAATGGCAAAAATCTCAAAAAGAGTGTTGCCAGATATCTTAGGTAATCTGACAATGCTGTTTCTTCTGGTCTATGCGTTGATTTCAGTCGGTCCAATCTTGCAGAGCGGGCATATTGTTTTTCGCTCCGAAGAAGTAGGCTTACCAGTTCACTTTACCCTAATCTTAGATGGCTTAAGCTTGCTTCTTCTCATAACTATTAGCCTCATCAGTTTGGCTGCCACGATTTTTTCTATTGATTATATGGAGCACTACGGAGCAAAGGGAAGCTATTACTCTCTCTTCCTTCTAATGGTCGCTGGTATGAACGGTTTAGTTCTGACAGCTGACCTTTTTAATCTTTATGTTTTTCTTGAAGTTGCCGCCGTATCCTCTTATGCTTTAGTGGCTTTCGGATTACAACATGACGAGTTAGAAGCGTCTTTTAAGTATTTGATGTTGTCGGCGGTTGCTTCTGCGTTTTTGCTTTTAAGTCTTTCGGTGATTTTTAGTCTTACTGGACAGTTAGGATTAGCAGAAATCTCTAAGAGTCTGCCTATGCTTGGTTTGAAAAAGATTCTTTCGGCTTGTATCGCTTTGTTCCTAATGGCTTTTGGGCTAAAGGCAGCGATTGTTCCTTTTCACGCCTGGCTTCCTGATGCCCATCCGAGTGCGCCAGCACCTATTTCCGCAATGCTTTCAGGAGTACTGATTAAAGTCTCTGGAATTTATGCTATCTCTCGGATTTTCTTGAATGTCTTTGGGATGACTCCAGCGCTTTCGCAAATTTTGATGTATCTTGGTTTACTCTCAATGGTTGCAGGGGCACTGATTGCTTTAGGACAGCCCGATTTCAAACGAATGCTTGCCTATTCTTCCATCAGTCAAATTGGGTATATTATCTTAGGCATTGGGTTGGGAACGCCCTTGGGGATTTTAGGTGCACTCTTTCATCTCTTGAATCACGCTACTTTCAAAGCCCTTTTGTTCTTGAATTCTGGTTCAGTAGAGTATGCCACAGGCACAAGGGAATTGGCTAAGATGGGTGGGCTTTCTAAGAAGATGCCAGTGACTGCAACTACCTGTATGATTGGCGCCTTTTCTATTTCGGGAGTGCCACCCTTTAACGGCTTCTGGAGCAAATTACTCATCATCATTGCCTTAATTCAAGCAGGATATTATGGCTTTGCAATTGTAGCAATTTTATCTTCTGTGCTTACACTCTGGTATCTTCTGCTCATTCATCGTCGTGCCTTTTTTGGAAAACTTGCTGAAGCCTGGACAAAGGTCAAGGAAGTTCCATTCTGGATGTGCCTTTCCACAGGGTTTTTGGCAGTGATATGTCTGATAGTGGGAATTGCCTTTTCTTTTGTGATTAAATCTTTTATTTCACCCGGAAGTCAGACTCTGGCTCAGGGATTGAATTACGCAAAAACAATCTTAGGGCAATAAATATGGGCATAGAGAACAAATTGAAAGACTTTTTTAGGCGTGAACAAGGTGTGAGATTAAGTTTTTTATTTGGAAGTTATGTCAAAGGAAATTATGGTCTTCTCTCTGACACTGATATTGCCGTATATCTTAATAAGGAAAGAGATGCTGATGAAATTTGGACAAAACTTGAAGTCCTATTAAAAAGAAATGTAGACCTTTTAATTTTGAATAGAGCCTCTCCTATTATCGCTTGGGACGCAGTCAGGACTGGAATTCCTCTAAAGATAAAAGACAGAAAATTTTTTATAGATTATCTTCTTAAATTATCAGGTGAAGCTGAGGATTTTCGTACTTTCACTTTAGATGCCTTGGAACTCAAATTGAAGAGAAGACATGCGAATAAATGATACTGAAAGAGAACGGCTTCTAAAAATCTTGAATTTTCTTGAAGAAGAACTTTTGGATTTAGAAACTTTCTTCAACATAGATTACCCTATATTTGAAAGGGATAAGCAAAAAAGAAAAAGTCTTGAGCGGACAGTAGAAAATATTGTCAATGCAGGCTTAGACATTGCCAAGATTATTTTGATAATGAAAAACATTGGTATTCCTGATACCTATAGAGAATATTTTCTTAAACTCTTAGCCGCAGATTTCCTGAATCATAAGTTATCGTCGGACTTGGCAAAGTGGGTTAAACTGAGAAATATTCTGGCGCATGAATATTTAGATATTAGATGGCAAAATATGAGAAATTTTCTCTCAGAGGGATGGAAGAGTTTTAAAAAATTGGCTGAACAAACAAGAAAATTTTTGCAGAGCGGGAAAAGGTGGACAAAGTAGAAATTCTATTAGAAGAATACAAAATAACTAGCGACCCGGTTAAACACTATAGTAATGTCCGGTATCTTCTGGTAACTTTTCTCTTTACTTTGAGTATCGGTGTTCTTCAACTATTTCTGAGAAATAATATAGCACTTCCCTTATGGATTGGTATCGTGGTAGCGTTTCTAATAGGACTTGCGGCAGTTTGCTTTAACTTCGTTTTTGACAAAATGAAGGCGGCAGGTGAATTGCGGTGCAAAGAAATTGAGAAACAAATTAACGAAATTTGCAAGGATGAGACTCAGAAAGAACTGCTATCTTACTATACAAGATTTGGAAACAGGTATGAAGAACTAAAGAACAAACTGAAGCAAGAAGGAATAAAGAAAATCTACTTTACAAAAATTAATAGGGTTATCTCTTGGATAGCTTTAATATACTTTATGGTTCTTATTTACCTATTCATTCTATTCATTAACTGAACTTTATTAAATTCTGGCTCAAAGTCTTGTGGCACAATAGTATAAGCCTGCGAGCAGCGGTATCTTGCCGTATCGGAAATTCAATAATTTTTTAACCATGGATTAAACGGATTAGACGGATTTGAAATCCGTGTTAATCTGTGTAATCTGTGGTTCCATATGTTCTAGTGGTCTGTCGCATAAATATTTGACAATCAGGGTGTCAAGAAAAAAAGACCTAAGGTCGAAATATGAGTAGCCCCGACATTTTTGTCGGGGAAAACTAAAACCCTCACCCCCTTCTGTCCCCCTCTCCCCGACAAAGTCGGGGAGAGGGGGAAACAAGGGGGGAGTGGGTCTCTTTCAACCCCGACCTAAAGGTCGGGGCTATTAAAAAACAACTTATTTCCTAAAAATAAAGGCCTCATCCTGTCAAAAATTAATGCGACATAGCACTAGTTTCACAAAAATAAGGGGTAAGAAATGACCGAGAATCTTGTAATTGTAGAATCGCCAGCTAAAGCAAAGACGATTAATAAATTCTTGGGGAATGACTTTCAAGTAGCCTCCTCAAGGGGACATATCAAGGACCTTCCTGAGAAGCAGCTGGGAGTGGAAAAAACTACTGGACTTTTGGGACTTTTCTTTGAATAGCCCACAAAAACAGCCATGGATAATACGGAACGCACGGATAAAAAAATAAATTTTTCTGCATTTCCGTAAAGTCTGTGGCAAATAATAGGAGATTCAAAATGAAGCGATATCTAAATCTTTTTATGATATCTTTATTTTTGTTCACCTCGCAAAGTTTTGCCGAAAACGCAAGAGATGTCATAGGTAGACTTGCTAAACAAGAGACCCGACAACAAGCGATTGCAGAGATAGAAAGATTAGGCTCTTCAGCCATCCCAGACCTTAGAGAAGTAGCGAAAAATAAAAATCAATCTGAAGAGATGCGAGTTTCTTGTATTGTTCTTTTAGGTCGCCTAAAAGCAGCAGAAGCAAAGGTAGAATTAGAAGAATATCTACTCAAAGACGGAAATAAGTTTTGTCGTGAGGCCTCAGCGATTGCTCTGGGGAATTTAGGGGATGAAACAGCGATACCTAAGTTAAAAGAAGCGCTAAAAGATAAATCGGGTAATGTGCGGATGCGGGCAGTTTGGGCTTTAGCAAAATTGGGGGATAAATCCGGCAAAGAACTGGCGCTGGAGACGATTAAGGGAAAAGATGTGACGGCGAAATTATTGGCAGTTGAGGCTTTGGAGGCAATTGGGGATAAGAGTGTGATTTCTGCTCTTAAAGAAAATCTTAAGAGCAAAAATGTTTGGACAAAGATTCATTCTAAATTAGCGATTAAAAGAATTGAGGCGGTGGGACTATCTGAAGCTGAAAAGTTGGGATTTCTAAAAGAGACTTTAAGTGATGAACAGTTTGAGGTAAATCAATGGGCAGCACAGGAGTTAGGGAGGATGGTAATTGAGCGGTCAAATAATCAGGCAGTCGCAATTTTAAAAGAAGTAGCCAAGGGCGAAGAAGTTGCTGGCAGTTATTCTGCTACAAAGGTTCTGCAGAAACTCGTGGAGATGGGAAAGATTAAGGAAGAGGAAAAATGATAAGATAGTTGATTAAAGAGAGCATTATACACTGATGTCAAATCCTACAATCTACCGTTATCCTAAAAAGATCATTGATAATTTGGATGGAACTGTAACTGAAATAGATAGGGCTCTGAGACAAAATAAGGATGTCAATCTCATCGTGAAGGTTAAAGATGGAGAGGGGCATACACTGGTGGTTTATCATCTTGTCTATAATTCTAAGGGTCAAGTTGTCCATGGTCCACACGAGGAACCTGGTAGTCGAAATCCAAGTTATCAAAAGGTATTTCCTTTAAATATTTTCTCCGAAATTTCAGGAAAGGAGTAACCAAATATGAAGATAAGCAAACAGGAGGTTATACAAAAAATAAATGCTTATTTAGAGGGTCTTTTAAGTAAGGAAGAAGTTTCTACTTGGGCAATTAGTGTTTTAACTAAGCAAGTATTCAATGTAGATGAGATGCTACTTGAGGATGCTATTACAGCACTTGCGGGATTACACGATGAGGATGAAAGGTGGGATACCGCTGAAGAGGATTTGCTTTTCTTCAAGCAATGTTTAGAAGGCAAGAGACCGTACCTCACTAAGATTGAGGTCTTACCTATAAAATAGATAAAAAAGAGAGATATAATCGGCCCTTAATCCTTTAGGTGAGAAATTGAAATTTTTGAAAGAGACTTTATTCCGAGAGTGAACAATGCTACATTAAATATTGGCAGTTCTTCAAAAGGACGAATTTTGATTGTCATTCATACAGAGCGAGAGGAAAATATCAGAATTATCAGTTGCCGCAAAGCAACTTCAAAGATAATGTCAAAAGTTCATGGTGATGCAGACGGCACAGCAGGCGGTAACTATACCTTCTCCTTCACTACCCAGGAGCCTACATACGAAATCTCCGTATCACCAGCAGGAGGGACGGTTGCACCAAAGGGTGAACTCAGACATACAGTTACTATTACCAATGGTTGCCCTCGGGCAGAAGACTTTACCATTTCCGAGAAAATAATTCAGTATTCAAACTTTTTGAGGTATTCACTTTCCCAGACAAGTTTTCATATTGAGGGAGGCGGTTCTGCTACTACCGAACTGGTGGTTTCAAATAGTGCAGATTCTTGTGAGGATGTGAGCGGTGATAAACTGAAGATAGAATTGCTGGCTATAGGAGCTGGTATGAATGAGGCGTGGGCAAGAGAGCATCAAAAATATGTAGAAGTGACGGATGAACCGAATGCGAGTTATTTTAGCCCTCCTTCTGTTGTTTCTGCTGAGGCAGGCGCCTCTATTGATACAAAAGTTACTATCACTTTTAGCACGGATATGGATATGGCTTCTGTAGAAGGGGCATTGACTTGTTCCTTTGCCTATACAACGAGTTGGAGTGGTGAGAAGACAATCGTGCTTACCCCTTCAGGTGGCTTGGACTATTGTCATGAGTATCAGGTTAGTGTAGGCACTGGAGCGAGAAGTAAGACCTGTAAGAAAAATATGGAGCAGGCCTATACCTTTTCCTTCACGACGGAGCCTCCACCTTTTGGGATTTCAATAACTCCTCCATTTGCCAGTGTAAAAAAGGGGAAATCCGCTAGTGCTTTATGACATAAGTTCTTGACAAATTAAATTATTTATGATATACTACCTCCAAAAGGAGGTGGTATACTTGAAAATAAAAAATCAAGTTAAATTAAAACCAAATGAGCGAAAATTATT
>JBFLXN010000105.1:0-9863 GCA_040755715.1 Candidatus Edwardsiibacteriota bacterium | reverse complement strand
CAAGGCTGTGCTCAAAGTCTTGGCCTTGCCCACCTACAGCCCCTGGCTTAATCCTATTGAGCCAGTGTTTGGTGACCTTTACAAGAAGGTTATTGCAGGGAGTAATTTTCGCTGGCCATCTAATATGACGAAGGCTATACATAAATATTTCTTTCATAGAAATTACCAGAAACATGATAGCGATAATTAGTTGACGAAGCAGTATCTGCTTCCATCCGTTTGCATCTGCTTAGCCATTATGGTTGCACCGATTATTCCCATATTAAAAGAAATTGTGGGTGAAGAAAATGTGGTAACTGGGGAAGAGGCACTTGAGCCCTATTCTCATGACGAAACCTTCGGGTTGAAATTCTTCGCCAATGTAGTGGTGAAGCCTCTGAATGCCAGCCAGGTCTCGGAAATCCTGAAATTGGCTAATCACCAAAAAATTCCGGTAACACCACGGGGTGCCGGCACGGGTGTTTCGGGGGGGGCATTGCCCTGCCAGGGTGGAATAGTCCTCTCCTTAGAAAGAATGAATAAAATTAAAGAAATTGATTTAGAAAATCTAATGGTGATTACTGAGCCAGGAGTGATTACCGGGGAATTGGGAAAGGAGGTAGAAAAACAAGGGCTCTTTTATCCGCCAGACCCTGCCAGCCTTGATTCTTGTAGCATCGGAGGGAACATTGCCGAATGTGCCGGTGGACCGAGAGCCTTCAAATATGGAGTGACTAAAAACTATGTCTGCGGACTGGAAGTGGTCTTTCCCACTGGCGAAATCTCCCACCTGGGTGGGAAGATAGTCAAAAATGTTACTGGCTATGATTTGATTTCCCTAATCATTGGTTCGGAAGGAACTTTAGGTGTAGTGACCGAAGCCACTTTGAGACTCTTACCCCTGCCAAGATGCAAGATAGACCTATTAGTTCCCTTCAATTCTTTGACAGAAATGACTAAAGCAGTAGTGAAAATCATTCACCAATGCATTATTCCCGCTACTATGGAATTTATGGAAAAGAAAGCTGTTTTAGCCTGTGAGAATTTCTTACAGAAAAAACTTCCCGCCAGTGAGGCGGAGGCGCAGTTATTCATAGAATTAGATGGGGAAACAAAAGAGGAATTACAAACTCAATACGAACGACTGGGCGAAATTGCCTTGCAATTTGGAGCAATGGATATCTTAGTGGCAGAAGAGCGTCCATCTCAAGAAAGACTCTGGGAAGCCCGCCGAATGCTGACTGAAGCCATCACAGCAAAAAGCCCAATTCGGGAGAGAGAAGATGTAGTGGTGCCACGCAGAGAAATCTCTGACCTGATGAGTGAATTAAAAAAATTAGAAGAAAAATATGGATTAGAAATAATTTCTTTTGGGCACTTAGGCGATGGCAATGTGCATGTAAATATTTTGAAGGGAGAGGTGGCTCAAGAAGAATGGCAGGAAAGATTGCCCTGCTTAATCCGTGACCTCTTTCAAAAAGTGATTGATTTAGGAGGGGTGATTTCCGGAGAACACGGCATCGGACTTTCCAAGAAATCCTATTTGAGCCTCGGGCTTGATTTGACACAAATTGAACTTATGAAAAGAATCAAACAAGCATTTGACCCTAATAATATTTTAAATCCAGGTAAGATTTTTGATTTATCCCGCACTCCGTAAAGTGAGGTTAACTTCTTTAATTTCAAAACATTATATCTTCTTTGCGGAGTGCGGGATAAATAGCTCCCAGGTTAGAAGTGGAGGTAAATCCCACCGGTATAAACCGCTAACCGCCGGATTCCGCTAAAAGACATCATAGAAAATCCTTCCAGGAAACTGGCAGCAGCAGTCCGGCTATCACCAACCGCACCAAGTTGAACTTCTAAACCAGAGAAAGGACAGAAGACAAAAGCTACTTTTCCTCTGGCAATCATTACTCCATTATTAAAATAGGCAGTCGGGAGTAGAGGCATTGAAGAATAGTTCAGCCAGTCAGAATTCAATCCACTCTGAATAGAGAAATAGCGAGAAGGTTTCATTTCCAATTCAAAACTGGAGAAGCGATGTTCCAGACCATTCTGTTGCCGTCCGACAGAACCTCCAGCGGCTAAGGCGAAAGACAGACAGGGGAACAATTTCACTCCGGCTCCAGCCCGCAGCAGAAGCCCGGCTGGGATTTCATAGATAAAGGCTTGCCTGATTTGTCCTTCACCAAGGGAGATTTCAGTTAATTTCAGCTCTGTCTGGCCTTCAATTCTTCTGTTCGCCGTATCCACTGAGATGTCCGTGGGAGAAATCGTTTCAATCTGGGGAAAGTCATTGGGATAGCGAAAAGATAGTCTTCCTTGAGTGAACAAGCTCAGCGGTGTAACCTTTTCTAAGGAAATCCCCAGACCAACTCTTTCGGTTCGCAGTAAGGCTCCAGCCATCAAAGAGAAGCCACTTGCACTCATCTGCCCTTGTCCCTGAAGACGAAGTAATTCCTGGGAATTAAGGTCAGTACTCACCTTAGTGGTCAGATTCACTTTCCAATCCTCGTTTAAAGAAGTAACTTTACCCTCCAACTCTCCTTGACCGGCAACTGTTAGATTGGCAACAATTGAGCCATCAATCATAAAAGGCTTACAGGCAATTCCAAATGACCAGGGTCCTCTACTGCCGGCTAAGGCTAAATAAAATGGTCTTCTTGAAAGGTTCAAGTCCAGTGCACCACTTCCCCGGTAATTAAGATTTCCTTCTAATAAGACTTGGATTGGGATTTTTGCCTCAGAGGGTAAGCCAGGAACCTCAGTTGAGGTAAGGAAATAATTAGTATGATAAGAAATTGCCTGCTGTCCGGCGCCATTTAACGTTAAATGAAGATTTAAGGCTTCGTTCCCCAGGTAGCCGAATGCGAGAACTAGACTTCCTGCTCTTAAGCCAGCGATAAATGATTGAATTCCACCGCTCTGGCTTAGAGAGAAGTTTGAAGGAAAGGCAAACGGTCTTGTTTTTCTCTCATCAAGGAAAAATCGTCGACTCCCCTGCCAATTCTTCTCTAAATTGTAAGTGGTGGAGAATTCTACTCTGTGGATTTTGCCTAAGGCGGCTGGGTTAATAGTGGCACCTTTAAGCCCCCAACCAAATCCTACTTTTGATTCCTCTAAGTTTAGTGAATTCATTGGTGCGCTAAAAGATAGAGAACCAAGACAGGAACCTTGAAAGGTAGAAATAGATTCTTCTCCTTTGGCGTTTAGAGAGAGAATCAGAGACCAAACTATCCACACCCCCACGATTAGAACCTTTTCTTTTTTTCTCATTGTTCTCACCTCGCTTCGCTCGGGCAGGCGAGGACGCCTGCCCTACTGTCCTAAAACAAAGGTTCTGTTCGATTTAACCAGAGATTTACACAGATTTTCATAGATTAGACAAAAATATTTTTAATAATTTTTTCAATTAAATTTTTATCTTGTGTAAATCTTGTGAAATCTCGTGGTTTCATCATATCATTACCAAAATAAAAATCCGTCTGCTATTTTTGCGAAAGGGCAGACGGATTTTGAAAAATTACATTTTCAAGATAAGCCTCCCCCGATTTTCATCGGGGTCGGCAAGTAGCGAGAATTGGGTTTACGGGGTTTTCTCGGTTTATTGAGTTTACCCCGTTAGAAGGTCGTCGCTGCGATGTGCAAGCCTTCTAACGGGGTTTATCGGGTTATTAAAACCCAATGAACCCAAAAAACTCAACAAACTCAATTAACCCAATACTTTCTACTCGCTACTATTTTTATTCAAATCCATCTTGTGATTTCGGCGGCTCGGCTATCCCTTTCTGGAACCCGTGGCTTTGCGTCTCCACCTTACGGTGGATTTGCCCTTTCGTTTCACAAAATGCAAAACAAGATATTTAGCCATAGATTAACCCCGTTAGAAATCTTCTCTAACTTACATTTTGCAAGTTTAGTCTTGGAATTTTCCCATACTTTTTGGTAATTTCTAACGGGGTTAACACAGAAATACGGAAACTAATAGAAATTTATTGAAATATAATACAGAAATTTGTTGAAATTCATTGAAATTTATGGAAACTCATTGGAATTCATCTTTTTAATTAATTTCTATCAGTTTCAATCTATTTCTATGAATTTCTTCTTATATTTCTACGAATTTCTATTTTTTCTGTGTAATTCTGTGGCTTTTTCAAAGAGCTGTCTTCCATTAAAATAATATAGCAAGATTCGTGCCACAGAGTAAGTCAAATTCTAAGTCAAGATAATCTTGAGACTTATAATTACGGCGATTTTCAGAAAGAGTCTTTTGCTATTGCAATTTGCAATACTTATTGCAAAAAGCGATATACAGGAGCCTTATTTATCCCATTTTCTCTATCACTTTCTTCTTCCTTTCTAAATCCTGAAGGAGGAGTTGAGTGTAGTTTTTGTCCAGCCTCATTTTTATATCCCGGTAATTTATGTCGTCAAGGTAGATTTTTTTATAGGCGGCAATGGCGGCTGGATAGTTCCCCATCTTTTCATAAGCCTCACCAAGGGTATAAGCCAATTCCATTTCTTCTTCACTTAATGGGTGTCTAGCCAAGGGAACATTGCGCATCACTTCAACTGCGCTCATTAAATCTCCCATTGTCAGAAAGGCTTTGCCTAACTCTTTTGTCCGCAGTAAAGAAATCCTTTCGTTTAAAGGAGTGAATTGGAGTAAAGAAATCGCCCAATCTCCTCTCTTCATTTTTTCTGAGTAGAGTGAGGCCAAAAAAATCTTCCCCTCCTGGTCATCTGGGGCAGATTCTACTCTTCTTTTGGCTTCATCAACGATAGATTTTAGAGACTTTATTTCAAATCTTTTCATTATCTTATAAAGTTGCTGATTTTCAGGGTCAAGTTCTTGAAGTTTCAGAAGCACTTGTTTGGCCTCTTCCATCTTTCCCAGATTTGTCAATGTTTGTGAAAGATACAGATTTAGTTCAATTGTTCTTTCCTTGTCCAATTGAGCCTTCAGCGCTTTAATTAATAAATCTTTGGCTTTACTATATTCTCCGCCTTCAAAATAGATGAGGCCTAAATTTTCTGCCGCTTGGAGAAGGTTAGCCTCTAATGATAGAATTTCTTCCAAACCTTCTTTGACTGGATTTTTTAATGAGGCATCAATCTGTCGGGCTTTGTTCAATGACTCTGTGGCTTTAGTGAGTAGCCCACGCTTGATGAGGGCTTTTCCTAAAGCCAGATAGGCAGGAGCAGATTCAATTTGCTTCTGGATTACTCCCTGTAACTTGCCGATTACTTTTTCCAACTCTTCGGGATATAGAAAGAGCACTCGGTTATAATGTTCTACCGCTTTTTCTGCCTCACCTTGTTCTAAATAGACATCGCCCAAGGCGTAATGAGTGACGGCATTTTCCGGATCCTCTGTTTCTAATTCTTTTAATCGGGTTAAGACCTCATCTATTTCTTCGGAGGCAAATGAAATGATTTCTCTTAAGAGAGTTACAGCAGAGTCAGTTACTTTTTTCTTTTGATAGATTTTGGTCAGTAGGTATCGGGCTTTGATTTCCTGAGGTTGCAGTTCCACAATCCGTTTCAATTCTAAAAGCGCAAACTCATGATAATGTCCAAAATCACTCTCCAGGACCTTTTCTATTTCTTTTACTGAAGCAGTGTAGAGTCCCTTGGCAATATAAGCCCGGGCTAAAGCGAAGCGAATTTTATCAGGCTCTTTCGGTTTTTTTTCTAATAAGAGTTGATATTTGCCGAGGATGTTATCTACCAAAGAACGGTCTAATTCCATTCCTCTTTCTAATTCCGTCATCCCTCTTTCCTCTTCTCCTTTTTGAATCAGAAGTTCTCCCAGAAGTTGGTGTGCTTTGGCACAAATGGGGTCTTGTTCCACAATGTTTTCTACCTCTTTTAAGACCTGTTCAGTTCTCTTTGGGTCGTGGCGAATAATTAGAGATAATTCTTCAATAGCCGAGGAAAAATCCTTCATCAATTGGTGAACCTTGGCTAAACCATAATGGGCAGGGATATTTTCTTCTTCTACCGAAAGAATTTTCTTAAAGGAGGATAGCGACTCCTCGGCTAGTGAGCCATCCAGGGTTACCGCTTTTAATAGATGTCCGACTGCCTTACTGAATTCCCCTTTGAAGATTAAGGCTTCACTGAGTTTTAAAAGAAAATAAGCCCCTTCTCTATCTGGCCAGACTGAAATAGCCTTTTCGGCTTCAGTAATCGCTTTCTGATAGAGTTTAGCTTTGACCAAAAGGTCAATATATGATTTACGCAAGGGGAGGTTTCGTTCATCGGTCTTGAGAAGCCGTTCATACCAGGCAGAGATTTCTCCAAAACGAGCGGGTTCAGTAGAAACAATGGTTTGTAGCTCTGCCAGTAAGTCTTCTTGTCTTTGTTCCTGATAATAAAGGTCAATCAGGGCTAATCTCACTGGCGTAGCTTGTGGGTCTTTTTCCAGAGTCCTCTGATAGGCGGTAATAACTTTCGGTCTTAAAGTTTCGTCAGAGTTTATTATTACATTGAATTTCTTCATCGCTTCTGGATAATTTTTCAAAAGGAGATGGTTTTCCGCCAGAGCCCAGTTTAAGCTGAGACTTTTGACGCCCTGCTGTTCTAAAAGCCGGTAGAGTTCAAACACCGGTTTGATATTTTCTTCGTCTGATTTGGCGAGATGGTCAAGTAAGGGAAGAAAATTCTCTGCCTTTGATTTATCTTTGCTTAAAATCTTACCGATGTTAAACAGAGCCCCTTTGAAATCTTTTTTTGCCACAAGGGCTTCGGTTAAGGTTAGTTGTAATGTTAAGAGTCTGGGGTCATCTCTTTCCAGAGGGAAATCTGTGAGGGCTTTTTGTAGTTGAGGGATGACTAACTCTGGGCCATCTTTCAAACTCAACAAATGGCGAAGAATCACCAGGGCACCTTTGATGTCTTTTTTCTTAAAATAGATTTCTGCCAAAAGTGCCAGAGCGGTTTGATGATTGATGTCTTTTTCTAAGATGAGATTTAATCTTTCTGCTACCAATTCAAAGAGTTCAGGGTCCTTTTTGTAAGCCAGTGAAAGGGTTTCTATCGCTGAATCCAATCTGTTCAAAGCAAGGTAACTATCAGTAACTAAATGGAGACAGGAGGCATTAGTCGGCTCTTCTTTTAGAATTTTGAGACTGCGATTAAGGACTTCTTCCTGTTTGGTGGGGTCTATTTCTGTAATTTTGCTATATGAGGCTAAAGCGAGGTCATACTTATGTATATTGGATGCAGTGTCACCCAAGGAGAGATAGCCCGCGAGATTCTTCGGGTCAAGTCGGATAACTTCTCGGTATTTCGGAAGCAAACTTTCACTTTTTTCCGGGTCTGCTTCTCTAACTTTATCATAGGCGGTTACTGCTTCAGAGAATCGTTTTTTGACAGTAAAGAGGTCGCCCAGGATTTCCCAGCCAGGGGCAATTTGGGGATTCTGGGGTAGAAATTTTACTAACCTTTCAATAGCTGCTGGAATAGAATTAGCATCGGTTTTAGTAGCTTCTCTCCATTCTTCCACTGCCTTTTCAGGCTGGGAGAGTTTGGCATAGATATCTCCACGGGCTAAATATGGATGTGCCTCACCGTGTTTTTCCTTGGCGATTCTTTCGTATTCTTTTAAAATAGTTTCAGTTTCCGAAGGTGCCACTTCCAAGATTCTATTGAAAATTTTAGCTAATTCGGGGAATTGCTCTTTTGCTTCGTAAATCAAGCCAAGGCAATAATAGACCAGAATGTCCCGCGGGGTAATCGGTTCTTCTTTGCCAGGGCCTCGGAATTTTTCAATATTCTCTACCAACTTTAGATAGCGATTATAAAGGGGTGGCAATTCCTTTCCAGAGAATGAGGAGACAATCTTTACTGCTCCTTCAAAGTCCCGGCGGCCAACAGCCAATTCAAAGAGGAACTCACCCAGTTCCAAGCTTTTCTTCTCCCAAAAACTTCCCTCGGCTAAACGAATCACCTCTTCATCTCTTTGCGGCTTCAAAGAGAGGGCGTTTTTGAGTGAGAGGGTAGCTTCCTTATTTTCTCCTTCTTGGAGTTGGCAAGAGGCTAATTCTAAATACAGGTCAAAGTCTTCCGGCTCACCCTTAATGCCTGAGCGAAGGAAGTCAATGGCTTTGCTGTTTTTGCCTTCAGCCCGCAATTTCTTTGCCCGCTGAAGGATTTGTTCTCTACTTAAAAGAAAGATGCTTTGAATAGCCATAGTTATCACCCTTTCAAAAAAATTCTCTTCTTCATATTTTCCCAATGACTGCCGTGCCAGTAGATTTTATCACACTTCGGGCAGTGCCAAAATTCTGAAAAAGTTTCAAAGACTTTTAGAGGGACTAAATCTTTAGCTTTTTCTCCGTCAATTTTCTCAACTTCAGTATTACAGAGCAAGCATCGGGAAAAGAAATTTTCCGTGGCTAAATTTATATTCAAGGCCTCTATCACCGTCTGTAGTTGAGATTTAGGTTTTCCTTCTTTTACCATTACCACTTTTATGGGGGGGTTTTCAGATAATTTGGGATTGGTGGTAATAACTGTTCTTTTCTCTTGTTGGGCCCGTTTTACCAAAGCGAAAGCGCTCATACCCCCAAAATATTCAGTGTCAAACCCGCAGGCTCGCAGGAATTTTGCTAGTTTGCCGAGTGGACTATCAACTAAAAATTTCATTCGGTTCTGCTTCCCAAAAATTTTGTTCAAAATTGTTTTTTTGAACCATCTTGAACTACTTTGAACCCTTTAATTCTACTGTTCGCTTACCTCTTTTGACTTGGCCAATTAAATAAGCCTTTTCTCCCTGTCTTTTTATCTGACTGAGCACTTTTGTCAAATTGTTTTCGTTAACTATCAAGACCATGCCAATTCCCATATTAAAGGTGCGAAACATTTCTTCGGTGAAGATTTCACCTTCTCTCTCAAGAATTTTGAAAATTGGCGGAGCAATCCAATTCTTTAGTCTTATTTCGGCTGAACAATTTTCAGGTAAGATTCTCGGAATGTTGTCAATAAAGCTCCCTCCGGTAATGTGCGCCAAGCCCTTGAGCAAATCTCTTTGTAAAAGTGGAAAAACTAATTTCAAATAAGAGCGATGAACTCTAAGCAATTCCTCCCCCACTGTTCTTTTTAATGCTTCAAGATAGGTAGTTGCTTCATAGCCACATTTTTCAAAGAGAATCTTTCTGGCTAAGGAATAGCCATTGGTGTGTAGACCGTTAGAAGGTAAACCAATCAATATATCACCTGGTTTGATATTCTTTTTAGGTAAAATCTTCTTCCGCTCTACTACCCCAACAATGAAACCCACGAGGTCGTATTCACCGCTTTGATAGAACCCCGGCAATTCGGCGGTTTCCCCTCCAATCAAGGCACAACCATTTTCCCGGCAGGCTTTTGTTAGTCCCTTGACAATTTCTCCGAACACTTCGGGCCACAGTTTACTAACGCCGACATAATCCAGAAAGAAAAGTGGTTCAGCCCCATGAACCAGAATATCATTGACACAGTGATTGACTAGGTCCTGTCCAACAGTATTATGTTTGTTCATAATGAAGGCAACTTTTAGTTTTGTCCCGACGCTATCAGTGCTTGAGACTAAAACCGGGTTTTTGTATCTGTTCAAGGTAAAACCGAATAGTCCGCCAAATCCGCCGATGTCGGTGAGAACAGACTTGGAGAAAGTGGAACGGGCAAGTCTTTTTATATGGCGCACGGCTTCATTGCCTGCGTCAATATCAACACCTGCTTCTGAATATTTCATAATGCTCTGTCAACTATATGAAACGGCATAATTTTTGATAAATTATTTATATGGTAAAACATAATTTTGTATTGACAATGGAGAACGGTTAATACCTTTAAATACAGTTTTAATAGAATATTTAAGTTTATCTGTATTA
>JBFLXN010000104.1:0-9916 GCA_040755715.1 Candidatus Edwardsiibacteriota bacterium | reverse complement strand
TTCTACCAGAACCTGGAGTTAGCATAGTAAATATTACACCAAAGCTACTGACAAAAACAACTAAAAAACACTTACAGATCCAATTACAAAAACAATTACCACACCTATTAGTATAACATATAGGTTTGATATCTTGGGAAGAATAGGATGAGTGAGAAAAAATTGGGTGTTGGCGTTATTGGTATTGGAGTAATCGCCCAGCTAGCCCACCTTCCAGCCTTTAGCAAATTCAAGGATGCCAATTTAGTAGCCCTCTGCGATTTTGAAGAGGCCAAAGCAAAAAAATTGGCTGAGAAATATGGGGTGAAAAAACTTTTTACGGACTTTGAGAAACTCCTGAAATGCGAAGAAGTCCAAGCAGTAGTAATTGCTACCCCCAATTATTTACATGCGCCGATGACCATTGCTGCCTTAGAGGCAGGCAAGCACGTTCTTTGTGAACGCCCGATGGCTTTAAATGCTGACCAAGCCAAGGAAATGGTAAAAGCAGCTGAGAAGGCTAAGAGAAGACTGGCGATTGGATTCAATAATCGCTTTAGGCCTGAAGTGCAAATTCTTAAACGGTTCTTAGAAGGAGAGGAATTAGGTGAAGTTTTCTATGTGAAAGCCGGCTGGTTGAGGCGGAGAACCGATTGGCGCAGCGAAGAGTGGCTCTGGCGAAAAAAGACTTCGGGGGGGGGAGTATTTCTTGACTTGGGAATTCACCTCTTGGATACAGCCCTCTGGCTAATAGGGAATCTTGAGGTGAATACCGTTTCGGCCTCTCTTTACAAGCGAGAAAAAAGCCAAGAGATAGAAGATTCAGGAGTGGCTTTTATCAAAACAAAAAAAGGAGGCACCCTTTCCCTGGAGGTGAGTTGGACTTTAGTATTTGAGAGAGACCTCACTTATATGAATTTTTTCGGGGAAAAAGGAGCGGCACTTTTGAATCCACTTAGAATTCACAAAGAAATGCATGGAGAATTAGTAAATGTTACCCCGACCACAAAAATTCCCGCTGACTCCTACCGGCTTTCTTACTACCTACAAGCAGGCAATTTTGTGGAAGCGGTCCTTCAGAATCGTGAGCCCTTGGTTTCAGGCGAAGACGGATTGAAAATTACAGAATTGCTGGATGCTATCTATCAATCAGCCAAAGAAGGGAAAGAAGTAAAAATTTCGTAATCAGACTGTTGAAATAACCCTTGGAACCACAAAGAACACGGAGAACACAAAGATTGTAGAATTTCCAACCCCTTGTAATTCAAGGACTTATAACCCTTATCCATATTTTTCTTTGCGCTCTCTGTGGTCTTTGTGGTTAAATTAACATCCTGAATGATGGAAATGTTGAGAAGCAGAGAGGCGACACGGAGGTGATGTCAATGGATGAGACCTTTGATTGGTTTATAACAGCGGACCTGAGTAAATACGAGGATAAGTACATTTCTATCGTGGGCAAAGAGGTAGTATGTGCGGATGAGGATCCAGAGATTGCTTATAGAGAAGCCAAAAAGAAATATCCCGATAAAGAAATCGTACTCTGGAAAGTTCCTCATGGAGAGACCTTTATCTTCTAATTAAGGTGAGACAAGTAAAGATGACTGAGTTTGATTATAGACAAGAGCGAATTCCCACAGGAGAAATAATACTTAGACCAGTGGCTAAAGTTTATCTTCTTAGATTTGAAAAGGAGTGGATTGCGGAATATTTCTATGTGGATTCAGGAGCAGATCATACTTTAATTCCTTATCGGATGGGCCGGTTCTTAGGTTTAGCAAAAATTGCCTCAGAAGTTAGAGAGATAGGTGGAATTGGTGGGGTCATTGCAGCAAGATTTGCGGTAGTTCCCATGAGGATAGAAGTCCATCAGTTTGACTGTAATATTGCCTGGGCACAGATTGAACGAGTTCCTTTTCTTTTAGGCAGACAAAATGTATTTGATTACTTTGATATCACTTTTCAGCAGAGAAAAAAGAAAACCATATTTATCTGGCAGAAATAATTTAAAAAGAAGATTAACTCCACTCCGTCAAGATGAGACTCTTAACAGAATATCGTAAGAAGGTTTTTCTATCTTGTCTCAGTGGAATTTTGCTCCTTCTCTCCTTTCCTCCCTTTTCTTTGACTTTTTTTAGCTTCTTTGTCTTCATTCCCATTTTTTTCGTTGTTCAAAAGGAAAAACCCAAAGGGGCTTTCTTTTTTTCTTTCGTTTGTGGTCTTCTCTTTTATTTAGGACTTCTTTATTGGATTAATCTTGACCCGGTAGAAACTTGGGTCAGACCCTTATTATATTTGGGCTTTATTCTGATAGTAGGTTATCTATCTTTACACTTTGCCTTAATTTTTTTGCTCTCCCGCTGGTTGGCTATTCGTCTTAATCTCGGCTTCAATTTTATTGTACCTTTCATCTTAGTAGTTGATGAATTCATTCGCTCTCTCGGATTTCTCGCTTTCCCCTGGGGCTCACTCGGCTACACGCAAACGAGACATCTTGCCTTCATCCAATTTGCTGAATTTACTGGAGTCTTTGGCGTTTCCTTTTGGGTTGCCCTAATTAATGGAGTAATTTTTGAGATAGTGAATCTTAAAAGGCACCACGTTCTTTTGTTCCTCCGTTCTTTTGTTATGCTGTGGTTCCTTGTCTTACTCTTTCTTGTTCCTTACCTTTATGGGAGATTTTGTATTTCTAAAAAAGAATATGAAAAAGTCATGGTAGCATTGATTCAGGGAAACATAGACCAAAGTGTGAAATGGGATGAGCGGTTTCAAAGAGAAACGATAGAAATTTTTCTCTCTTTGAGTAAAGAAGCAATGAATAAAACTCCCGAGCTCTTTGTCTGGCCTGAAACCGCTCTGCCGACCTATCTATATTATGATAGTGCAGCTTATTCCACAATTAGAACACTTCCTTGTTCTACGGGAGTTCCCTTACTGACCGGTGCCCCTCACTGGATACCTGGAGCAAAGCTGGGTGAAGGTCGTTATTATAACTCCGCATTTCTGATTGACGAAAGTGGAAGAATTGCCGGCGAATATAGCAAGATTCACCTTGTTCCTTTTGGTGAAAAATTTCCCTTAGCTGAGACTTTTCCTGTTCTAAGGCATTTGAATTTTGGGGAAGGCGATTTCTCTTCAGGAAAGGAGATGACCATTCTCTCCCATAAGAAAGGACCTTTTGCAGTTTTAATTTGTTTTGAATCAATCTTTCCTGGATTGGTGCGAGAATTTGTAAAGAGAGGGGCGAGATTCCTAGTAAATATCACTAATGATAGTTGGTTTGGAAAGACCGGGGCAGCCAGGCAACATGCCGAGATGGTGGTCTTCAGAGCTATTGAAAATCGCATCTCTATCGCTCGGTGTGCTAATTCAGGTATTTCAATGTTTATAGACCCCTACGGTCGGATTAGTCAGGCAACGCCAATATTTACTAGAGAGATAAGGGTAGGAGAAATTCCATTAAAAGTAAAAGAAACATTTTATACAAAATATGGGGCTCTCTTTGCCTGGGGATGCATGATGATTGTGGTATTGCTTATTCTGGGCGGTACGATAGTCGTTTCAGTCTTTGAGGGAAAGGTAAGGGGAAATTCTGCTTCTCCTCTTCCCTTCCGAATCTTTTGAAGAAAAATCCCTCTCTATCCCCCTTTAGTAAAGGGGACAAAAGAGGGATTGGCAGGAGGGTTTTTTCCCCTCCTGCCCTTTTTTAATCGCACAGTTTCTAAAACCGTGTCTACATCTTCTTCTTCACCGGAAATTGGATTTCAGTCAAGAGAGAGTCAGGTGGGACCTTGCCGGGGTCATTCAGATAGATTTCCCGAGCAGCTCCAATAATCTCATATCCACTTTCCGCAATCCATTTGCAGATTTTCTCATAGGCTCCCCCGCATTGACCATAAGGTCCGTGATGCATAATAACTGCCATCTCTCCACCTGGAAGTTCCTTGACTTTGACATTCTTGTCGCCTTTCGTTCCAGGAGTAATGGGTAGACAGACTTCGTATCTGGTCTTTTCTGGCGCCACTGTCTTCGGGTCATCGTAGTAAATACCCATCGGTGGTCCTTCTATTGTGAGTTTCTTCTTCGCCAGCCAGCCGAAGAGCTCACCTAAGGACTTGCCTGTTTCAGAATACGGACCGACTTTGCTGAGACAAGCCGCAGTCAGAGGAGTGACGGTTTTGATGACTACCTCAGGTGGCGGTGGTGGCGCTTGAACCACAGGCTTTTCTTCTTTCTTGGCGCAGCCAAAGCAGACCAATCCGAGTAACAAAAGAGCGACGACGAGTGCTGTGCTTTTGTTGTCTCTCAACATTCTTTTCTCACCTCCTTTCTTCTTGAGAATTCTGTAATTTTGACTAATTCTGGTTCTATGAATTTCTATCAATTTCTACAAATTTCTATTTTCTTATTTCCATCAATTTCAATGTATTTCTTAGCAATTTCTATTATCTCGACTTCTATATTTCTATAAATTTCAAATTCTTTCCAGTTCCTCTTCCAGCAATTGACGGCGATACAACTTCCAATACAGACCACGCCGATTCATCAATTCCAAATGATTCCCTTGTTCAACAATTTTACCCTTGTCCAAAACAATAATTTCATCACACTCACTCAATACTGAAAGTCGGTGGGAGACGATGAGTAAAGTTGAATCTCTTAAATAGTCCTTCACCTCTCTGATTAATGCCTTTTCCGTTTCCGCATCAAGACTTGAGGTGGTGTCATCTAAAATTAAAATTTTTGGTTTTGAAATGATTGCCCGAGCAATAGCGACCCGCGCCTTTTGCCCCCCAGAAAGTCTAACTCCTCTTTCACCAATCAACTCCTTCAGACCTTTGGGGAATTCTTTTATTTCTTCTTCTAACTGAGTCATTTTCACTATCTTTTTCATCTCTTCCTCTGCTATTTCGTCACGGTCAAAGAGAATATTGTTGTAAAGCGTATCAGAGAAAAGCATCGCATCTTGAGAGGCATAGCCAAATAGATTTCTTAATCTATCAAGGGGAATCTCTTTTATGTTCTTTTCCCCCAGAGTAATTCTTCCAGAGAATGGTTCAGCCAGGCGGAGTAAGAGTCTGAAGATGGTGCTCTTGCCAGAGCCGACAGTTCCAGCAATTCCGATTTTACTTCCCGGAATAAGTTCCAAGGAAATGCCTTTCAAAACTGCTTCATCTTCCTCACTGAATTTGAAACTAATCTCTGAGAAAAATATTTCCCCATTTGGCTTTTGGCTATTGGCTATTGGCTTTTGGCTTTCGGCTCTATCTCTATCTACATCCGGCGGATGAGTTTTTATCTCCACAATTCGGTCATCAGCTACTTTTACCCTCTTGCCCAGAACAAAGAAATTTCCGATATCCCACATCGGACCTATTAACATCAGGATATACGAGTTGAATGCCACAAATTCTCCTATTGTCAGGCGATTTTGCATCACCCTCATCCCACCCAGCCAGAGGATAATGATGATACCAATCTCACCGATACTGTGATAAAAGGTATCAATCTTGGCGTCGACTTTTATAGCTTTAGAGGCGGCTGATATTCTTTCATTCAGAATTTGGCGGAATTGGTCTTGTGTCCTTTGCTCCATCACATAGGATTTTACCAGACGAATGCCAGAGAATGACGATTCCAGATGATTGTTCCCCTCAGAAATTTTTTCCCTCATCTCTTTATACCACCTGTAGATTAAAGGTCCGAGTTGAAGCCAGATTATCACTCCTAAAACCACCGCCGGCAGTGTAGTCATTGTGAGTAGAGGGTCAATCTTTAGGAGGATAATCAGCCCAAAGGAGAGAGTGAAGATAGCCTCAATTGGTCTAAAGATGCCAGAACAAGCAAACCAGGAAAGTTCGTGGAGGTCAAAATCAATTCTCTCAATTACATCCCCTGTAGGGAAGCGATTGATGAAGGTGTGTCCCATTCTGAGGAGTTTTGAAAAAACTGCGTTTCTTGTAGTCCACTGAAACTTCTCATTGGTCATACCTCGGGAAAAAGGTAAAAGAACCGAAACAACTGAGCGTGCCAAACCAAAGAGGAAGAGAAGGAGGACATATCGCAGTAGGACTTGAGGGCGAAGTTGTTCCTTTACGCCATCAATAATATATTTGAGCAGATAAGGGAAAGAAAGATTGATGAGCGCGGTGACCATAGTAAATACTATCAAAAGAATTAGCCGTATCTTTTTTCTTTTCCAGAATTCTATTACTAATTTCATATTTTTGTCCTTTGACAGGATTAATAGAGTTTAATTTAAAACTATTTTGGGTCTTCTCCCGATCAAGTAGGTAAAAATCTCTAGCCCCCCGATTTATCGGGGGGAACAATAAAGTGATGAATATTGTTTTAAGGCCATTCATGGCCTTTAGGAACTCAATTTGTAAGCTTTTAAAAATCTATTCATTTCCTCTTGAAAGCTCATCTTCTGATGATGTTCTTCTTGATGGCGAATATATTCTCTTACCTTTGTTACCTGCGATTCCCCTATGGAAAAAGCACTATAGCCTTCCTGCCAGGCAAAATGAGATTTCGTCAATTTTTGCTGGTTAATCCAATGAGATGATTCGCCTTTAAGTTGGTTAGCCACATTGGAAATATTTTGTTTTACATCCAATTCTATCAAACAATGGATATATTCTGCTACACCATTGATGGTATCAACATGAATTCCTTCATTACCACCTTTTTCTTTGATATGAAAGATGACATCGTTTTTAATCTCTTTGTTAAGATATGGAAATCTCTCTTTTGTAGTCCAGATTAGATGAATCCAAACTTTATGATAGGTCTTTACAAGGGCGTAAACGCCCTATAATATTCGACTTTCAGTTTTTCTCCTTTCGGCTTTCCTAAATCATCCTCTTTCTTTTAAATACTGCAATTTATAGAGGCGGGCATAATAGCCGCGCTGTCTCATTAATTCTAAGTGATTTCCCGATTCTATTATTTCTCCTCTATGCACCACAAATATCCGGTCCGCTCTTCTAATGGTTGAGAGTCGGTGAGCAATAATAATAGCAGTTCGGTCCTTGAGGAGCTCCTCAAGTCCTTCCTGAATTAGGTGTTCTGTATGTGGGTCAACCGAAGAGGTTGCCTCATCTAAAATTAAAATTTCCGGGTCAAAGACTAAAGCTCTGGCAAAAGATAGCAACTGCCTTTCGCCAGCGGACAGATTTATCCCTCGTTCAATCAGATTGGTTTCATAGCCAGCAGGGAAATCCAAGATAATCTTGTGAATTCTGGCTCTCTCTGCCGCCTGATGAACCTTGACTGGAGGAATAGTTTTATCAAAGAGGCGAAGATTCTCAAGCACACTACCGGGAAAGAGAATCACATCTTGTGGGACAAAACCAAAGAGTCGTCTCAAGTCTTTCTTGTTTATTTCCGTAATGTCTTGTCCATCAATGGCTATTCTTCCTTCTTGAGGTCTATAGAACTTTAAGAGAAGACTCACCAGTGAGGTTTTACCCCCCCCGGTTTCACCGACCAAGGCAATCTTTTCTCCCCGGTTGATGTCCAGCGAGACTCCCTTTAGAGTAGTTTCTCTGTCTGTATAGGCAAAATTGACTCCGGAAAAATTGATTCTTGTATTAAATTTGATGCTTTCTTCTTTCAAAAGTTCCTCTTCTGGTTTCGTGTCAAGAATTGAAAAGAGGCGTTCGGCGGCAGCAAAAGCCCTCTGCATCACATTGATTTGGTCTGAAAGTCCTCTCAGGGGACCGAAGAGCCGGGCAATATAACTTACGAAAAGAAATAAAGTCCCAATCGTCAACTGCCCCTTTAAAGCCCACAAACCACCAAGACCCAAAACAAAGGTAAGACCCAGGACTTCACCAAAATCAACGAGAAACCAGATTCTGTACCACAGCGTACTAACTGCTTTTTCCATAGCATATTTTTTGCCGCCAAGACGGTCCAGTTTCCTGGCGAAAGTCTCTTCCCGGTTGAATGCTTGAATTACTGCCAGCCCTTTGAGCGATTCTGAAACGAGATTGTTCATATCGGCAATCTTTTTTCTTATCTGGATATAAATCGGTCTCACCCTTCTCTGAAAGCGCCAGAGGGTAAAGATAAAGACAGGAAGGAGTAGAAAGATGATGAGATAAAGTTTCACATTTACGATAATCATTACGACTGACATTCCAACAAGCATCACTAAATCTTGCAAGATGACAACCGAGGTGGCGGTAAAAAGGGTCTTTAATGCCTCTGTATCACTCTCAACCCTAGTGATGAGTCGGCCAACTGGATTGTGGTCAAAGAAGGAAACAGGAAGGCTGAGCAGGTGTGAAAAGACACTTTGCTTGATATCAGCCACCGCCTTCTCACCCGTGACCATGAGCCCTGTCCTCTGGAAATAGTCAGTTACCAGAATCGCTGTCTGGATTAAAAGATAAAGAATCGTGGTTCTTAAAAGTCCGGTGAAGTTACCCAATTTGATGTCAACATCAATGGCATGCTTAAGAAGGATGGGTCCCAGGATAGAAAAAAGTGAAGAAAATAGAAGAAGCAAACCTGCTAATAAAATCTTGCCTTGATACTTTTTGAAGAAGGGCAGAAGCCTTTTCACCAGGGCTTTGTTATACAGGCGCCCATAGCCAACTTCTTCTTCGTAATAGAATTCTTCGTGATTCATAGACTACTCACAGTTATTTTAACTTGTTCTATCTCTTTTAGGAAAGAAAAGCAAACTGGCTTTAATTATACCATATTTTCACACAGTTTGTAAAGCCAAAAGCAAGCAAAAATAAAAGCCCTAATGAAATCCATCAGGGCTTTTTACCATTGTGCAAACTGCCTTCTCCACTTACAAATCTTTAAACTGTTGCTGGTAGAGTCTTTTATAAAGTTGATTTGCTAACAATAGTTCCTCATGTTTTCCTTGCTCTACAATCTGTCCATCATCCACTAAGACTATTTTATCAGCACGCAATACAGTTGATAATCTGTGAGCAATCACAATTGTAGTTCGGTTCTCCATTAATTTCTCCAAAGCGTCTTGTATAAGCCTTTCGGATTCCAAATCTACTTGAGAAGTGGCCTCGTCAAGAATTAGTATCTTCGGATTCCTTAATATAGCTCTGGCGATAGCGATTCTTTGGCGCTGACCACCGGAAAGTTTGACTCCTCTTTCTCCGACTTCGGTTAGATAGCCTTGAGGCAATTTGCTGATGAACTCATGAGCATGAGCTGCCTCGGCTGCTATAACTATTTCATCTTCAGAAGCGTTTGGACATCCCAGTTTTATATTTTCTGCAATACTGTTTGAAAAAAGGAAGCAATCCTGAGGCACCACCGCAATTTGACGACGCAAAGATTTTACAGTGCTTTGTTAAATTTTGGCTCAAAATCTGCCTGGAAGCCTTCTGGCACAATAATATAAGCCTATGATGCACTTTTCTTGTGCTTTTGAGGATGCCCTGAAGCCCCGATTTATCGGGGCTTGGGCTGTCTTTCTTCCCCCGACTTGTCGGGGGACAAGAGAAGAACAAGCCAAGAAGGCTTAAACGCTTGTCAGTGTTGATTTTCGTGCCAATTTTAGACAAAATTTTAACAAAGTCGTGCTTGAATTATTCAGAGCTATCTTTTATCAGGAGATATAAGATAATTTAGGCTCATCCCGGATTATAGTGGATAGGGTATGGATAGGGTTTAAAGACACCCATAGAGGAACATCCTTGAATAATCTTTAGCTTCATATACTCCTTATCCCTATAACCATAAGCCCTTCTGATAATATTTCTTGCCTTAAGATTAGTTCCTTCTATGTAGCCAAGAGGGACCTTCTTATCACAGTAAGCTATAATAGTTACTGGTGAAAAATTAAGACTTCAATATAACTGGTTCCTGATAAGGGAAGCCAAAGTTTTTGCTCTTTGACATTTTCTATTCTTATTTTCTTTTTCCTTTGCGAGAACGATAAATTCCAAAT
>JBFLXN010000103.1:0-9941 GCA_040755715.1 Candidatus Edwardsiibacteriota bacterium | reverse complement strand
GCTTGGGTCAGACAACGTAATCGTCAGAAAGCAACCGTTTCCTGGCAGTTTACAAAGAACATTGCTCGTAAGAAACTTAACAGGTTCTATTACAATATCAAAAATTAGTGTCACAGACCACTAGTGGGAAATTTTATGTTGGCAGTACAGAAAATATAAAAGAAAGGATTTTTCGTCACAATGCGGGATGGATTCCATCTACTTGTTTTAGGGGACCGTGGAAATTAGTCTATAAGGAATCATATCCTGACAGATCCTTAGCTTGTAAAAGAGAGTCGCAGATAAAAAAGTGGAAGAGTAGAAAAGCGATTCAAGAATTGATTAATCGCGGGGTGGAGCAGTCTGGTAGCTCGTCAGGCCCATAACCTGAAGGTCGGCCGTTCAAATCGGCCCCCCGCTACCAAAAATATAAATGGTATTAGTTTTGCAAGTCTGACAAGAAAAGAGAGAAAAAAATGACATGCATGCTCTCTCTCGTAGTTTTGTTAGTTTTGACGCTATCGTAAGTAGTGGTGTTCGGCCGAACGCCCCTACCGAAAGCGGTAGCGTTTATTTTTTTCTCTTTTTGTTGTACCTTTATTCTCCAAGAACCTCTAATGAAGCAGCAATCTTCTTGTTAGACGGTCTAAAAGTTCCTATCGCTAATGGTTGTGTTACTTTCGGAAACGAGAATAACAGAACCGCCTTCTTGAATAAAATTGACGCTACTATTGCGGCTTTGAATACTGGAAATACTACGGGGGCGATATAGAAAATCGAGAACGACCTTCTGGATAAGGTAGATAACCATCAGTGGACAAAATCATAAGATGCAAGTTTTGGTATAAACACTATGTAGAATGCACCGTTGAAATTCTCATTGAAATTGGCTATTAAAGAGTAGGAAGGGGGGACACCTCCGGGAAAGAAGATAGAGAGGAGGTGTCTTCCCTGTTTCTTTCCATAGATAGTTTAATCTGGCAAAGTCTGAATTCAAATAATTTGGTTGAGACATTTTTTGGATATTGGAGGCATAAAAATGTTAAGATTTCTTTTATGTATCCCTTTACTTCTAATGGGATGTCAGTTTCAAATAGGGAAGTCCTCTCTGCCCAAAAACCCGGCCCGGAGTGAAAGGAAAGAACTAAAGGAGTTAAAAGAAGTGTTCCAAGCCTTACCGCCTATAGTGAAAATCCAAGAGTTGCCTATGACATTTACTATTACTGATGAGAATAAAAATCCTGTTCCATGGGCCAGGCTGATTATTGAAATCAATAAGGCCAAAATGACTGTTCTGTCCGACGAAGAAGGGCAAGTTTACCTGACTTTTACTAAGGATTTTCTCTCTTTGAATCCTGTTTGTTGGGCGGAAAAAGAAGGATACACAAAACTTTACCTTGAAGGTTCCACCCGGACCAGCCTTGTAATATCACCATCCCCTAAAGAGGGGAAAACAGTCAATTTACACACGGTAAGCACAAAAGGGGCAGAAAGAATTCTTGAAGAGGGAATAACTATCTACTATCCACCAGAGGAGGAAGCAAAAGCGAAAAGGGTTTTGAAAATCCTCACGGAAGAAAAAAAGATTGTGGCTGAAATTTTGGGTATAGAACCTGCACCCTTCGGTGTTCTGCTAACACCTGAGGCAAATCCTATTCTATCGGAAAAAACCAAAGAAAGAGTATTTCCCGTTTCGCTCCAAAATGAACATCTCTTTGACACCTATTATTGGGGGCTGACCCATGAATGGATAGAAGGGATAGTAGAACCCGATGTTGTCTCTTATGAGAGGGATCCCTTTACCCGCTGGATTGGTGACGGATTAACAGAGTATGCGGGCTACACCACATGCCAGAAACTTGTTCCCGACTCTCTTCCGAGAATTATAGAAAACACCCTTAGATATTTTGAAGAGCCTTTTCTAAAAGGAAGAACTACCTTTGACCTTAGTCAGTGGAAAGCACATGCGGGAGAAGAGACAGAACCTATTTCTCCAGAAGAACTGATTGGTTACCCAGTAAGTCTCTATTTCTGGCTAAAACTAACTCGTCATTCGGGGGCGGAAATAATTCCCCAATTCCTCAGAAGAGCACAAAAGTTAAAGGAACCTAAAAACAAAGATTTGATAGCCCTCCTTTCTGAGCTTACTGGTTTGGATATACAAAAAGAACTCAAGATAGACTTAAAAGAGGCTTCAAATTTCTTAAGAAGTCTAGGGAAGTAAAAAGACAAGGCTGTTTTGGGAAAGGAATCAACTGCTTAAGTCCAGAGAGAAAATCTTGTCCTGGGGGTACTTGTATAGCGAAGTATCACTTTCCTCTAAGGCTTTGCAGGGTTCCTAAATAGTCGCTTTGTTTCTTCTGTCAGCCATTGAGGATTCTCTCGGGAGGGAGTGGGTGAATTTTTGTGATTTTGATACAAGACCAAGGTCTATTACAGATTTTTATTGATGAGGTCAATAAAAATATATAAATATTCTCTAAAATGGCAAAAAAACCTTGAGTGAGGATATTTTGAATCTCAAGGTTTTTTGTTTGCACGGGGTGAGCCACGATTTTTCTTGACATTTAAGGATTAAATTTGATATATTAAAAAAGAAAATTAGAGAGAGACCGAACAGTTTTAAAAATTTCTATGATTACCATGAAAACAAAAACTCTTATGCTTGATAGAAGCAATAAAAAAAGGGAAATAGAGTTTGAAATAAATTTCCTTTTATCCATGTCTCGTAAAGAGATGAAAACAACAGAACAACTAACAGAAGAACTACTAAAATTATTCAACGAACATAATGTCAAATATGTAGTGATAGGAGCAGTGGCATTGCCGGTATACGGATTCATTAGAGCAACAACTGATACAGATATTCTTATTGAGCCGACACAAGAGAATGCAAAAAGGGCAATGAAAGCATTGAAAGATTTTGGTTATTCTGTTGTGGAAGATATAACACTCAAAGATTTTCTTGAAAAAAAACACTTTTGTGTATTTCCCGTCTCTTGAAGATATGATAAGAATGAAAAAATCAGCAGGACGCCCCAAAGATAGAGAAGATTTAAAATATCTTACTATGATTTTGAAATTAACGAAGAAAAAAAGGAAATGAACACTATTGAATTTTTAGGAGAAAAATATGTTAGACCGCAGATTTACTGAAAGGGTAAGAAAAGTCCTCTTCTTAGCCAGAGAGGAAGCCGCTCGCTTGCAACACGATTACATCGGCACTGAGCATCTGCTTTTAGGACTCATTCGCTTGGGTGAAGGTGTAGCCGCCGCTGCCTTGGTTAATCTGGGAGTTGACCTAGACCTAATTCGCCACCGCATAGAACAAATAGTTCCAGCCAAAGGTGGCACCCTTACCCTCGGTGACCTCCCTTTTAATGAATCAGCTCAGAGAGCACTGCAACTTTCCATTGAAGAGGCGAAACTTCTTAATCATAACTATATCGGCACTGAACATCTACTACTAGGATTAGTGCGGGAAGGAAACGGGGTAGCTGCCAGAGTTCTCTTGAGCCTCGGATTGGATTTAGAAAAGATTCGCCAGGAGGTAATGGTTCTTTTGCAGATTGATACTTCAACCCTTCCTAAAGAAGCGGTTTCCCAAAGTAAAACCCCTGCACTTGATTACTTTTGCCGTGATTTGACCCAGTTGGCCAAAAGTGGAAAATTAGACCCTATCATTGGTAGAGAAAAAGAAATTGAAAGAGTAATTCAGACACTTTCTCGTCGGAAGAAGAATAATCCAGTCCTGATTGGTGAGCCTGGTGTGGGAAAGACGGCAATAGTAGAAGGTTTAGCGCAAAAGATTGTAGAAGAAAAAGTTCCAGAAGTATTAAAAAATAAGCGAGTCTTAGCCTTAGATTTAGCAGCAGTAGTGGCTGGCACAAAATATCGGGGACAATTTGAAGAGCGACTGAAAGCCGTAATGAATGAAATTCAAACAAGTGAGAATGTTATCCTATTTATGGATGAATTACACACCATTGTAGGAGCCGGCGGAGCTGAAGGTGCTTTAGATGCTTCTAATATTCTTAAACCAGCCTTGTCACGAGGTGAACTCCAATGCATCGGAGCTACTACCCTTGATGAATATCGCAAGCACATTGAAAAAGACGGAGCATTGGAAAGACGATTTCAAACAATTATGGTGGACCCTCCATCAATTGAAGAGACAAAACAAATTCTCAAAGGATTGAAATCCAAATATGAAGAACATCACCAAGTTAAGTATACTGAGTCTGCGATTGAATCGGCGGTGAGACTCTCTGACCGCTATATTTCAGACCGTTTTCTGCCGGATAAAGCTATTGATGTGATTGATGAAGCCGGCAGTCGGGCAAAATTGACAACACCAGAATGGCCAGAAGAAATCAAAAAAATAAATGCAGAATTGGAAGCCTTAGGCGAAAAAAAGGACAAAGCGGTAAAGAATGAAGATTTTAAAGAAGCGGCTCATTGGCGAGATAAAGAGAGAGAAAGAAGAGAAGAGCTCAATCGCCTGAAAAAAATATGGCAAAAGACAGAGGAAGAAAGAAAAATAGAAATTACTGAAGAAGACATTGCTTATGTGGTTTCCCGTTGGACAGGTATTCCCATTGTAAAACTTGAGGAAAAAGAGACGACAAAACTCTTGAGAATGGAAGAGGAACTGAAGAAAAGAGTCGTGGGACAAGAAGAGGCACTCCGAGCCATTTCTCGGGCAATCAGACGCACAAGAGCCGGGTTAAAGGATCCACATAGACCGATGGGTTCTTTTATCTTCTTAGGTCCAACCGGCGTTGGCAAGACAGAACTAGCTAGAACTTTAGCAGAGTTTCTTTTTGAGAATGAAGAGGCACTGATTCGGATTGATATGTCAGAATATATGGAAAAATTTGCTGTTTCCAGACTTATCGGTGCTCCCCCCGGCTATGTGGGGTATGAAGAAGGGGGACAATTGACAGAAAAGGTAAGGCGGAAACCGTATTCTGTTATTCTACTTGACGAAATTGAAAAAGCCCATCCCGAAGTTTTCAATCTCCTCTTACAAGTCCTGGATGAGGGACAACTGACTGACAGTTTCGGGAGAAAGGTAAATTTCAAGAATACTGTCTTGATTATGACTTCAAATTTGGGGGCCCGAGAAATCAAAAAAGGAATATCCTTAGGATTTCAAAAATCAGACGAAGGGATTACCTACGAGAAGATGAAAGATACTGTTCTTTCAGAATTGAAAAAAACTTTTAATCCGGAATTTCTCAATCGGGTAGATGAAGCCATCGTTTTCCATTCTTTAGGGAAAGAAGAAATGGGACAGATTGTGGATATTCTCCTTAGTCAGGTAGAAAAGAGACTTTCTGAAATAAAAATTAAATTTTCTCTTTCACCCGAAGCCAAGGAATTATTGATAGAAAAAGGTTTTGACCCGACATTCGGAGCTAGACCGCTGAAACGAACCATTCAGAGACTTTTAGAAGATCCGCTTTCTGAAGAGATGCTTAAAGGAACCTTCAAAGAATTAGACAAGATTGAAATTGGACGAGAAGGAGAGAAACTTAGTTTCAAAGCAGTTGGTAGAAGAAAAAAGGAATTAGCAATAACTGAAAAATAGTAAAGTGCGAATGAAAGGAATTTTTATTCGCTATCATTTGAATAATTCGTTGTCCAAAACAAAAAAGGAGTGAAAAATAATGAAGACTATACTGGCAATAGTGTTTTTATTTTTTTCTACTAATCTCTTTGCGATAACCATCAGCGAGATAACAGTTGAAGGAAACCGAAATGTGGAACAAAGCACCATTCTTAATACCCTGCGCCTTGAAGTCGGAGATGAATTGGACCGAGAAGAGTTAGCTGAGGCGGTAAAGAGACTCTATCAGCTGGAATCATTTTCGGATATTGAAGTTCAATCCGAAGAAACTACCAGTGGAATAAAACTTGTCTTTAGAATAAAGGAAAAACCTACCTTAGAGCGCATAGAATTTGTCGGCAACAAGAAAATCAAAACCAAAGAAATTGAGAAAAAACTTACCATTCACCCCGGTTCACTAATTGATGCCCCGGCTATTCAAGAGAATAGAGAAAAAATTCTTGAATTTTATAAAGAACAAGGATATTTGAACGCTACCGTGAGAGACAGTCTCTGGGGCGATGAAAATAAAGTAGCTTTAAAATTCTTCATCAATGAAGGAAAGAAGATAAGGATTAAAAAAATCAAGATTGAAGGAAATCAGTCCATCCCGCCCCAAAAAATTTTGAAGGTGATGAAGACAAAAAAAAGAGGCTGGCGTTTCGTCTGGAAGGTTATTCCTTGGTATAGCAAAGGTAGTTTTGACACCGATACCTTGAGAGAAGATTTGGAAAGAATCAGCTACCTTTATAAGAAGAATGGTTATCTTGATATAAAAATTTTAGGTGATTCATTGAGTTACAATGAGAAAAGGGATCGTCTTTTTATCACTATTAAATTAGAAGAAGGTCTCCAATATCACATCGGAACTATTGTCTTTGAAGGTGATTCAGTGATGAAAGAACAAGGACTCAAAGGCCAATTGAAATTTAAAGAAGGAGAAGTTGCCAATCAGGAGAAATTTGATAAAAGTTTGGAGAACCTTTATAATCTCTATACAGAATTTGGATATATCTATTGTTCTATTATTCCCGAACAAGAAAAGAGAGAACAAATTGTGAATCTGTGCTACGAGATTCACGAGGGTAAACCGGCTCATATCAACAAAATATCAATTACTGGTAATACTAAAACACGAGAAAAGGTTATCCGTCGGGAATTGGTCGTTTATCCGGGTGAGTTATTCCAACGCTCCCAGATTATTCGCAGTCAGCGTGAATTGTTTGCTTTAGGCTATTTTGAAGATATTAAACTTGAAACTGAGCCAGCCGATACCTTCGGAAATATAGACCTTGTATTTCAAGTGAAAGAAAAACAGGCTGGACAATTTCAGATAGGAGCAACCTACAGCGAGCAGGAAAAGATTGGTGGTTATCTCTCTATTGGGGAACCAAATTTTCGGGGTCGTGGGCAAACTGTAAATCTAAAGTGGGAATTCGGATTTGGTGAGCGCCGACGCAACAATATTGAATTGAGCTTTACCGAACCATGGTTTTTAGATACACCGACTATTGCAGGATTTGATATCTATCAGACTCGGCGTGAATATGATTACTATACGGAATCAAAAACAGGAGGGGGAGTACGGATTGGACGTCCTGTACCATGGTTAGATTATACGAAACTTTATTGGGCATATCATTTAGAAAGAATAAGATTAGAAGGAGAAAATGTGGTGGATACCCGGCCAAAGATATCTTCTTCTACGAGTCTTAACTTGGTGCGTGACAGCCGAAATAAGCCTTTTTATACGACTTCTGGTTCACGGCGTAGTCTTTACTTGGAATTTTGCGGAGGTCCTTTAGGCGGTTCAGTAGAGTATCAAAGACTCATTGCTGAGTCTTGTCTTTATTATCCATCATTTTGGAAATTCTCCTGGCTACTGCGCGGGAGAATTGGAGTGGTTGACCGATATAGAAAAGACCCTTTAACTATTCCAGTGAACCAGCTCTTTTATGTTGGTGGTACCGGAGAAGACGGAATTCGTGGCTATCCAGACCGTTCTATTAACCGGGCCGGAGGAAGAGCAATGTTTATTGCTACAATTGAACATCGGTTTCCTTTAGGGGATATTGCTTACCTTTCATTATTTGGTGAAACAGGTAATAGCTGGAAGAGTGTGACAGAAGCGTTTAAGGTAGGAGGAATGAAAAACGGCGCAGGAATAGGGGTGCGAGTAGAAGTACCGATGCTAGGAATTATAGGAGCTGACTATGCCTATCGCTTTAATGATTTTGACTACGGAAAGCGCCACCGCTGGGAATTTCATTTCCAGTTTGGCTCAGCGTTTTAGAATATTTTTTAGCCCGAATGTCTGTGATTCTATATTGCTTTGTGACATAAATAAAGGCACGACTTTGTTAAAATTTTGTCTAAAATTGGCACGAAAATCAACACTGACAAGCGTTTAAGTCTTCTTGGCTTGTTCTTCTCTTGCTTGTCCAAGAGAAGAACCAAGAGAAAGACAGCCCAAGCCCCGATAAATCGGGGCTTCAGGGCATCCTCAAAAGCACAAGAAAAGTGCATCATAGGCTTATATTATTGTGCCAGAAGGCTTCCAGGCAGATTTTGAGCCAAAATTTAACAAAGCACTGCTAAGGATTGAGATTCTTAAGGTAATTATACGCTTCTTCCACATTGACCTTTTTAAGCATCTTCTCTATATTCAGTCCACTGAGATTTGTTAACAATCTAATTAGGTTTTTGTTGTTGACTTCTTTCAACTTCTTCGCTTCTTCCAAAAATTGAATGAGAATCCCTTCTTTTGAATGTTCAATAATCTTCAGCCATACATACAGACTCAATGTATAGCCCAATCGTTCATCTTCTGTTGTAGGAATTATTCCTGCTTTCCATTTTCCTAGGTCATATGTCTTAAGGCCTCTATCAATACATCTCCTGATAAGGTCCACTTTTCTTTGGTTTACCTCTCTTAATTCGTTCCGGGAAAATCTTTCAAGGAAAAAATATTGCATCAGCGTGGCAATTCCGTCACCAATCCAGCGAGTGGTAGGATCATTTTCATAAAACTCACACTGCGAAAGAAGAGTAACTTCTGTCCACTCGTGGATAATCATGTAGTATTGCTTTTCTATCTCTTCAATTGATACAGGCCAAAGTCTTCTTTGTGAAGAAGAAAGGGGAGGAGTCTCGTCAGTTAAGATAATTCCCCATGGTGTTTCAGCTTGTAACCCTAACTTTTCTTCTATTAGACACTCTTCTTTTTTTAGAAAATCAAAAACTTCTTTTGCCTTCTCCTCTTGCCCTTTTTGAAAATACACCGCAATATTTTCTTCTTCTATTTTTTCTTTCCCTTCAACGGAAATAATTTTTGGTATGCAGGAAAGTTTACTTTCTTTTGGTAAACGCAGAGTAGTGAAATCTATTCTAAACTCATAACTGGCTCCACCTTCAAGGACACAAACAGGATCAAGAGAAAGAATATCTCGGTCTAAGAAAAAATTTGCTTTTCCATCTTTACCAGTATAAATTATTGTATCTGCTTTTCCAGGAACTTTTATAGTAACTTTTGCCTCCTGCAATGGTTTTTTACTCTTATTATATGCTACTGCCAGAAAAGGAATTTTCTGCATTTTTGCGCCTAATGGTGCAAGTGCTGAGTCCATCGCTGCCGACAAATCTTTAGGATAAAACTCTTCTATCTTCGAAGAGTCGGGAAGAATTTTGGAAGTATGGCGAATATCTCCAGATTTCTTTCTGAAGGGGAGAGATAGTGTCAGTCCACAACCCGCAAGGAACACGGTAACTAAGGCTAAATAGCATTGAATCTCTGTCTCGGACATATTTCCCTCTGTTACGGCCTCTTTAGCGAATTTTAAGCTTATATCAGGCAAGATGTCCCGCTTTTTTCGTAGCCCATTAAAAAATAAGGATTTTATCTAAGAAGCGGAAACATCCTACCTGCGGTAGTGCATCCAGTAGTCGAGCGCCCTTATTGGATTATTACCCACCAATCGCAGTAGTTAGGATACTCCTCGTGTGCGATATCGGCCTTTACTTGTGTTATGTCAATCTCACCTGGAATAGGAATAATGTGATAGACGTGGCCGGGGTTCTCTAATCCAAAAGCGGAGACCTCAAGAAAATGGCATACAACAAGTCTGGAAGATTCGGCTATCCATTTTAGGGCATTGTCCTGAAGGTCGTGCCTAATCTTTTGAATTGCGCCATTAGTGTTCGCAGTTTTCAGCATATTGAGAACCGCCTCTAGTGGTCTGTGACACTAATTTTTGATATTGTAATAGAACCTGTTAAGTTTCTTACGAGCAATGTTCTTTGTAAACTGCCAGGAAACGGTTGCTTTCTGACGATTACGTTGTCTGACCCAAGC
>JBFLXN010000102.1:0-9992 GCA_040755715.1 Candidatus Edwardsiibacteriota bacterium | reverse complement strand
GGCGATTCCAAAGCAGTGAAGGCTGTATTCAGCATACTCGATTCATTGAAGATTCCTTGAAAATAGACCCTTGTTTTTCTTGGTGGCGGGGAGAGGATTTGAACCTCTGACCTTCGGGTTATGAGCCAAATCCTGCCCTAAACAGGAATAACCGAGAAACAAGAAAAGGCTTTGCTGTCAAGGGGTTGCAAGCCTCAGATGGTAAAGCCTTACTGCTTGTTTTGGGGTGTTTTGGGATATTTTTGTTAGAAGATTGTTAGAAGGTTTTAAAAGGAAAGGAGAAAAGAAATGAAAAAGGTAAAAGAAAATATCAATATAAAAGACCTTGAAGAAAGATTTGAAAGGTTAAGAAAAGAGGTAGTAGATTATAGACCTGAAAGATTTGAGTATCTTGAAAGAAGATTTTATGAACTATACCAGAGTGAGCACCCTATATTCAGACAAATTTTTTGTGGAGATAGCATAAAAAAGGGTGAATGCCCAGTCAGAGAATGGCTTAAGGTAAACTATTATCCTGTTACAACAGGAGAGGTCGAGTTTCTTAAAATAATGAGACAACTTTCCGAGAAATTAACCGAGGAGAGTTTTAGGGAATATAAAATATTGATGGGCAGGTATCTGATGCATTACAAAAACTCAAAAGCACTTCAAGAAAAGCAAAGGAAATTAACAAAACAAGGGATTAACACTTTCCAATGGTGGATGGAAAAGCACGGATTAAAACCAGCTTTTAAAGAAGTTTAAAGGCATGGGAAAAAGTCAGCACAAGGTCCCAGGTTCCCCCAGGGCCTTAAGAAGATTGCAGATGCACTGGATGCCAGACTGGTTATAAAACTTCAGACTAAATAAAATATTCAGGTTCATGGAGGAGGGGAATGAATGAAATCGTAGATGACAAATATCTAATAGAAAACCTAAATCTCACAAAGGCGTTCATAAATCACCATGCTCGTGCCATGGGTTCTTTCAGCAGGCCCCGTAAGTTTTTTTTAAAGAATGTGATGGCGCATCTTGCATATCTTGCTGAGAAGTCAATGCAGAAAAGCCGAGCCACTATCATCAATAAGGCCGCTTTCAAAGACAGGATTGACAGGGAAATAGAAGAAGTCAGAGCAAGGATAGAGGCAAGGAAGAACAGATGACAATAGTGCTAAAAGAGGATCCGAAAGAGGCCCTGAGACAACTTCCGAGATGCGAGCCAACACATCTTAGAGGCAGCTTAAAAACCGATTATGCACAGACCTTAGCAGACAACATGGACGTTATAGAAGAAGTCATACAGGAAGCAAAGGACAAGGAAGATATACCAACGAGGTACTCTGTTCTAAAAGAAATACAGCAAAGAAAGATAGAAATTCAAAGGCAGGAAAGGATTGCCAATAAAGCAATACCTTAACTTCCGCAGGTGGAAGGAAAGTTACTTTACCCGTAAGACAAGGGGATAGAGTAGCTCCCGAAAAGTCCACTCATTTTTATTTTCACTCCTTGACATCAATTAATTGTTTTAGTATTATGATTGCATAAATGTATTTTTACACTGAAGGAGATGCAAAATGAATTTTAATACTAAGACTGTATCAAAAATTACTGGTTTAAGTATAAGGCAAATTGACTATTGGGACAGGACTCATTTCATAAAACCTTCTGTAAGCGAAGCCTCAGGCTATGGCTCTGTAAGGCTTTACTCTTTCAATGACCTCATTCAGTTAAAGGTAGCGAAGACCTTGATGGATAAAGGGATCAGTCTACAGAAGATAAGAAAGGCCATAAACTTTCTTAAGAAGAATATGCCTGAGATAGAAAGGCCTCTTTCAGAACTCAGATTTTTAACAGATGGTGAGACAATCTTTGTCCTTACCAAGGATAAGAAAGTGATAATTGATACTCTTAAAAGTGGTCAGCTCGTCTTTTCAATTGCTCTGGGTGCAATTATAGAGAGCCTTAAAGGTGAAATTGTAGGCTTACAAAAAGAAAGGAAATATGAGGTTACAGTAAGAGGTAAGAAATACTCTGTAATCCTTCATCCTGATACAGAAGATGGAGGTTACTGGATTGAGTGTCCAACACTGCCCGGATGTGCTTCTCAGGGCGATACAGTAGAGGAAGCACTTGAGATGATAAAGGATGCTATTAAGGGACATCTGGAGGTTTGGGAAGAAGAGAGAAAGGTTAGAAAGGCTGTATGAGTGGCCTTCATAACCTGAAGCCTGATAAAGTTATAAAGGCTTTTGAAAGGGCTGGATGGAAGGTAAAAGGACAAAAAGGCAGTCATGTAAAGCTAACAAAGGAAGGAAACCCCTATATTTTGTCAATCCCTGTGCATAAAGGAAAGCCAATAAAACAGGGCTTATTAAGAGACCAGATAGCAAAGGCGGGGTTGACAGTAAAGGAGTTCTTAAGGTTATACAGGTAGTTATATTCAGGGGATAGCCTCCAGGGGCGAAAAGCGGTAACTCCTGACCGTTTCCCCTGATTATTAAGGAGAGACCACGAAGGAGGGTGGTAGAGAATGAAAAAAGAAAAACAGTCGGTTAAAGAACCAATAGACCCCACTATAATAAAACAACTGCTTGATAATTACCTACAGGTAAGTAAGGCAGTTAAAGAAGAAATTGATACCATTTTAAAAGAGCCAGCTACAAAAGAAAACGTGATCCCATCAGATATAGCCTATGTTTACAATGATTATACAGGTAACATACCTTTATCATTAGAGATAAAGATTGATTCGGAGTTACCAATCGCTTTAAAGAAGACAACACTTCTTGAGAAGTTTGTAAACAAAATGCGTACTCTCTCAATAGTAAAGAAACACCCCGATTTAAGGGATGAGTTTGAGAAAATAAGAAATGATGCCATTATTAAACCGTTACAAGAGGGATTTGAGGGGTTATCTGAGGAGACTACCAAACTACTAAAAGACAATTATGATGAACCCATAAGAAAGGTTGTAATTAAGGCATGCATTGATTTTTCAGATGCTATCAAATTTGAATTTGAACCAGATTTAAATACAAATGCAAAACAGTTAAAGAGCAAATATAGCAGAAACCTTAAGAAATATAAGCAACTACTTTCTGACCCTTTCCTTATAGATTTAGAGAGGCAAATAATTGAGACCATTAAACAAAGCAATGAATTCAGGTTAAAAGAGATTAGAGAAGTTTCGATAGACCCTGTTAAAGCATTGGAACTGAATAGAAGACAAACAATAGGATTACTCTCACCTTATAACCTTGTGGAGTGGACTAAAGAATATTATATAGCTTGTGAGAAGCTAATCCTTAAAAAACAGGTGGGAAGACCAAGGAGTATATTTTATAAGGCATTACAGATTGTAATTTATAAACTGCTTACAGTAAACAGACCACGAAAAATAAAAAATTATAAAGTATGGGCAATGGAATTCACTGCAAATATCATCAATGAATTTTGCAAAGATAAAAACCTGCCTAAATTAAAACGCAAAGATATAAAAAATACCCTCTGTTTTTGCTAATACTTGTCTGTATCCTGTATTTTGGCCTTAATTTGGTCTAAAAAATATTTTTCTGCATTTTATTTTTTAGCCTTTTTTCTTCTCATGCAGAATATATATTATGAAAAAGGTAGAAAGGCCAGGTAAGGTTTACACGACTTTAGACGCCTACCAAGCAGGATTCTTAGCACTCAAAGGACATGTCGTAGAATTTATTGAGCAAGGGGATAAGATCGTTTTTTCTTTTGTTTCAAACGACAAGTTGTTTAAAGACCTCTCCGACTACAGCAATGGTGCAATAGTTGAGGCCTCAAAATTAGCCTTTGCAATAAAGACCCTGAAATCGCAAATTCATAGTTTAAGAAGGAGTAAAAATGAGCTTTCAAAAGCCAGACATTGTAACTGTCCTTGAGGGTGAAGGCCTACAATTAAAGCAAAAAGGTAAAAACCTCTGGGCTTTATGTCCCCTGCATTGTGAAAAAGTGTCTTCTTTTAAGATTGATCCTGATAAGCAACGGTGGCATTGTTTCGGATGCAACCGGGGCGGTGATATCATCTCATTCATCCAAGAATACAAAGGTCTTTCTTTCAAAAAAGCTATTAAATACTTAGGCATCAACGGCAAGCCATACAAGCCCGATTCCCAAGAACTCAAAAAGCGTAAACTCATAAGGAAATTCGAGGAATGGTGTAGAGACTATCATAACGACCTTTGCATACTTTATAGGACTTTACAGAGGGCAAAGATGAGGGCCAGAACCATCGAGGACATCGAAGCACTTACTGAGTTTTACCACAAAGAACCTTTATGGCTATGTCAGATTGAAATCCTTGAGGGCGATGATGGAGCCAAGCTTGAGCTTTTTAAAGAGGTGGTCTATGGACGCTGAAACATTGAAAGAGGAACTTCTGAAATTGCATGAAGAGACAGATGAGAATCAAAGGCAGGATAGCCCTTATTTTATAGATAATTCAGGCTACCTTTGCAGATGGAAGCAGCTCAAAGATGGTGTTATTCCTGTAAGGCTTGCTAATTTTGAAGCTCAAATCTCAGAGGAAATCACTGAAGATGATGGTTTTGAGCTTACTCATAGCTACGGGATAGAAGGAAGGATAAAGAATAAATTTCTTCCAAAGATAGAAGTCCCTGCAAGCTTTTTTAATTCATTAAATTGGTTACATAAATGGGGTAGCCAAGTAATTCTTGAACCAGGGCAGGCTAACAAGGATTATGTCCGGCACGCTATACAGGTAAGGTCTAATGGAGCAAGGAATCTAACATATTTCACTCATACAGGTTGGAGACAGATACAGGGAGGTTGGTGTTATCTGACAGGTGGCGGTGCTATTGGTAGAGATGCAGTATCGGTCAAACTCTCAAAGGAATTACAGAGATACTATCTGCCTCTAAAACCAGAGAATGAAACCGAGTCTATTAAGATTAGCCTTTCATTCCTTGATATAGGCAAAAGGGCAGTAACGATACCTTTGTTTAGTCTTTTACACCTTTCACCTTTAACAACAATCCTCGAACCCATGCCTAATTTTTCGGGCTATATCTATGGTGAAACAGGTCTCTTTAAAACAACACTGGCAATATTACTACTTTCTCATTTTGGGTCTTTTGATTCAATCAATAATCTTTCTAACTTTGATGATACTGCAAACGCACTTGAAAAGAGAGCCTTCATCCTAAAAGATACCCTGCATATTATTGATGACTTTTGTCCTTCAATTAAAAGGATAGATGTACAGCATAAAGAGAATCTGGCTCAGAGAATCATTAGGGCATACAGCAACAGGACAGCCAGAGGGAGGCTTAATCCTGATGCTTCTGAGAAAGGTAGATATGAACCAAGGGGGATGCTCTTGATGACTGGTGAGGAAATTGTATCTCTTCAAAGCACCCTTGCAAGGCTCATGGTTGCTGAAATTTCAGCGGGAGATATAGACAAAGACAGGTTAACAGAATTTCAGATGAAGGCTCACTTGTTGCCTCATGCAATGTCTTCTTACATCTCATGGCTTAAAGACCACATTCAGGAAATCAAGAAATCATTCCCGAAACAGTTTATTCAGTTAAGAGATAAGGCGTTTAAAGAAGATACTCATAGAAAATTACCTGAACAAGTAGCATTTCTACAGTTTGCTTTGGACACTGTTATTTCTTGGATGGTAGATAAGGGCATATTAGTTGAGAATGAAGCACTCACATTATCAAAAGAGGGTTGGGACATCTTCATTGAGTTATCAAATAAACAGTCTGAGAGACTTGAAAAGGAAGACCCTGTTAGACGGTTTGAGGAAATAATACAGACTCTGATTACTCAAGGTAAGGTCAAGATTGAGGATAAGGATATCCCTGATTCTAAGAGAGTCATCGGCGGTTTACAAGGAGAGCTTATAGGATATTATGATGACTTTTATCTCTACTTTTTACCACCTGCCTTATGGCACTCATTACAGAGGTATTGCATAGCTGAAGGCTCACACTTCCCGTTTTACAAAAATACCTTTTATAGAATGCTTGCAAACAGAAAATTGATTGAGGTCAAGGATGGTAGACATGTCATCTCTGAGTGGATACGGGGTAAGACTCAGAGGGTCCTAAAATTTATAGATAGGGGTATATGTGGAAATGAGGCAAGAGAGGTAAGGAATGACTCAGAGGCTTAATTATCAAGGGTTTGCTCATTACCTCATAGAGGTAAGGCGAGGTAAGGGAAAAGGTAAGGGAATACCCCTCATTACCTCTTTCATTACCTCAAATTACCTCTATGAGGTAAGGGTTAGAGGCTTATCTATCAAGGGTTTAGGGGTTGCCTTACCTTTCTTACCTCAAAATAAGGTATACCCCTGCCTATACTTTTTAAAAGAGGTAAAGATATGGGCTTAAGGTCATGGATATTAGAGAGTGAAAAGCAGGAGAGGTCATTAAGAGAGGTCATGGCTCAGGAATACCAGAGCCTCACAGGCTGGTTATATCGATTTGACCTCACAGAGGATGAGATTAAGGAGCCCTTGCCGGGGCTTTATCAGGATATTCAGGATGCTATCCAGAGGCTTGATGAAGCGTTTGTAACCGAGGACATGCCAGCCTTTCAGGATGCCCTTAACAATATCAAGGAACTTTATACCGATGCCCTGTTTAGGTGTGGCAGGCGTATAGCTGTAAAGGTCTATTCTGAGCTTTTAGGTTGTTACCTTTGGGTAGTAGCAAACAACGAGGATATACACCTTCTAAGGTCTCAGGGCGTTACAGAGGCTATTTATACTCACCATGAGATAACAGAGCTTAAGAAACTGTCTAAGGGGGACTTGAAAGAGATCCACAAGGTTAAACAGGTCTTTCCTGAAAGCATCATAAGAGGAGAAAACAACAATGCCAATGATTAATGGAAGATATGTAGAATTCGACCCTACAAAATTAGCATGGATGATGGCAGAAGGACATGAGGTCTTGCCAGATATTTTTGACTTTGAGTCTCCTGTTACAGCAGAAGAACGCATAAATCAGGAATGGGAGTTAATAAATAGGGCGCTGTGGAAAAATCATAGGGATTTCTGGTTTAAGTTAAATATACCCAATTTCATAAAAGGGGGAAAGATACCCTTTCATTTGGCGCCTATAATGCCTATGAAATATGTACCAAGCCCATATAGAGAGTGGATTCTGCAAGACAAGAGAGGGTTGTTAGGGTAATTAAAGTTAATTGGGTTAATTAATAAACTTTTGTGAGGTTAATAATGAAACAGCGGAAGATAGACGATAGCCAGCTTCTTGAAATGTTCCGACAGGGTAAAATGCAGAAGGAGATAGCTGACTACTTTGGGTGTTCACCTGTAGCAGTCTGCAAGAGATTAAAACGGTTATTACCACCTGTGGAATCTGTTCTTGACAAGTATGATTTCACTGAGAAGCAAAAGAAGTTCGTCCTTGAGAAGGCAAGGGGAAAGACTGCAACACAGGCAGTTATAGCAAGTTATGAGGTCTCATCAATGCACTCTGCTAAGGTCATGGGTTCACATTTAATGGCTAAGCCTGAGATTCAGATGGCACTTAAGGAACTAATAGATTACCACCTGCCACAACATTATCGTATCAGAAAACTACGCACTCATGTAGATAATGTAGACCCTGCTATAAGCCTTAAAGCACTGGATATGTCATGGAAGCTTGATGGAAGCTACGCACCAGAGAAGCACCTTGTTGCCAATATTAATTATGCGGATCTCTGCAAGAAGAAAGAAGAACTTAAGCGTGCCATTGCAGAGTATAAGGCACAGTATCCTGAGGAAACCACAGAAGAGGAAGAGAAGGTGGAGGATTAACTGCTATATGCTTTTTTCTAAGCACAGGGGGGAGTATACCCTTTTTCACATTTTGCCCAGAGACCCCTACCCCCCCTCCTGTTTCGGTTTTGAGCCATGAAAACAGAGCTTGAAAGAGAAGACATAGAGGCTATAGCTCAAAGGGTTGTTGAACTTCTTAGACCTATATTATCAGGCAATAGTAACCAGGAGGATGACACCCTCTTTGATGTGGAAGGATTATCTAAATATCTCAAAGTAAACAAGCAATGGGTTTATGATAAAGTGCATCAAGGGGCTATCCCTTATTATAAGGTTGGCAAATATCCAAGATTCAGGAAGTCAGAAATCAATGGATGGTTTAAACAGGAAGCCAGAAAGGGGACAAGGGGAATAATAAAAACAATGAATACTGTTAGAAAGCTGTTAGAACCTACCTCGTAGAGCCTTGATAATCCTTGCTCTGATATTAAAGCATCGGGTTTATAACCCGAAGGTCATAGCGTAAAAAGTGCTTGATATTTACATTAATAAGTTATATATTTACATCATACAGTTTTAAAAATCAAAAGGAGCGTGTTAGAAGATGGTCAAACAAATAGGGGATGTTAAGCTTTATTCTATAATAGACCTTTCTAAATCTCTCGGACTCACAGAGAGAACCATCAGAGGATGGTTTTATCAAGGAAGGTTAAAGGGGGTGAAACTGGGTAAAGAATGGTATATCTCAGAGGAGAATCTTAAAAGGTTTCTTAATGCAGAGAAAGGGGGTGAGAAGATAGTAAAACAAAAGACACTAAAGGAAAGGAAAAAGAAAACGAGAAAGGGGTGATGATTAAATGACTGGAAGTATCCATAAAAAAGGTAAGTCTTATTACATTGTCTTTAGGGTCTTTGACTCCAGCACTGGTAAGAAAAGGCTGAAATGGGTACCGGCAGGTAAGTCCAAAAGAGAGGCAGAAAGACAACTTACAGAGCTAATAGGTGAAGTCCACAATGGCACTTACAAGGAGATTAAAAAGATTACCTTTGCCGATTTCTCTAAGCTATGGCTTGAATCCTATGCTGAAACAAAAACCAAACCATCTACACTAAGAAGCTACAGGGATATAATCACCAAGCATCTGATACCTGTCATGGGTGATTATTTACTCACAGAACTGACTACAGGCATGTTGCAACGGTATGTAGCCATGAGACTTGAAAAGGTTAAGCCAAAGACTGTTATCAATGAGCTCGTGCCTATCAAAGAGATGTTCAAGCACGCTGTTAGATGGGGATATATCAAGGTCAATCCTGCTGAGCATGTAGAAAGGCCACGGGTAGAGAAAGAAGAAATGGAGATACTTACACCTGAGGAAATCAGGCTATTCCTCGAGCATGTAACATCTAAGTATAAGACCTTCTTTCTAACAGCTATTCTAACAGGCATGAGGAGAGGAGAGCTTTTAGGTTTACAATGGAGCGATATTAACTGGAATCACAATCAAATCCATGTAAGGCGTTCACTTTGGAAAGGGTGGCTTGTAACCCCTAAATCCAAGAACTCTCTAAGAAGGATAGATATGAGTCCCTTTCTTACTATGGTGCTTGAAAAACACATGCTGGCAAGTCCCTTTAAAGAACCTGATAATTTGGTATTCTGCAATGGAGAAGGTAAACCACTTGACCCTGATTCTCTAATTAAGAGACAATTCCTACCTGCATTAAGAAGGGCTAAAATCAGGCAGGTAAGATTTCATGACCTCCGACATACCAATGTAGCATTAAGGATTGAGCAAGGGCAGAATATCAAATACATTCAGAACCAGTTAGGTCATGCCTCTATCCAGACCACGCTTGACAGATATGGACACCTAATTAAAGAGGTCAACACAGAACAGGCTAAGAAGCTTGATAACATTCTTGGTTTTGTGGAGCATTCTGGTAGCTCATCGGATTCTGTTAGAAGATTGTTAGAAGATAAGGCTAAAAACGAATCAGAAGGGGTTGTTATTCCCTTGTCAGTTAAGCCTTTATATGGGATTGCAAATGCATAATGGCTTAAAATCAATAAAAAGGGGCTTACATCTCTGCAGACCCTTGTTTTTCTTGGTGGCGGGGAGAGGATTTGAACCTCTGACCTTCGGGTTATGAGCCCGACGAGCTACCGGACTGCTCCACCCCGCGATATGTCTTAAAATAACTTATCAACATTTTTTTG
>JBFLXN010000101.1:0-10043 GCA_040755715.1 Candidatus Edwardsiibacteriota bacterium | reverse complement strand
ACAAAAGAGTCAAGAAATCAAAAAACCGTCCCGATAAAATCGGGACCGCTACAAAAGAGGGACGTCCCGCACCTATCCTAAATTGGCGCCATAGGCGCCACTTGGCATCGTGGAGGATAGGTGCGGGATTTTTTTCTCTTGCTTTCATTCTCCCAAGTTTGCTATATTTTAGAAAGTTTGGAGGAGCTACATAGCCCCGCAGCAGTCTGGGTTTGGAAGAACTCGTATCCCAACTTGAGCCCAAAGGCGTGGAATTTTCAACAGTCTTCCGGTCGTATGAGCAAGCCAAAGAGTATCAAGATGGACAAGTTATTGTTACGAATCTATCGCCTGCTCTTGGAGACTTACGGTCCACAACATTGGTGGCCAGGAGATGGACCTTTTGAAGTAATCGTTGGAGCTATTCTCACTCAGAACACTGCCTGGCCTAATGTAGTTAAGGCCATTGAAAATCTTAAAGCCAAACAAATGTTAGAACCAGATAAGATTTACCACCTGCCTCTTTCCACTCTGGCTCCCTTGATTCGTTCCTCAGGTTTTTACAAGCTAAAGGCGAGAAGACTCAAGTCTTTTGTGAAATTTTTTATGGAAAGATATGAAGGTAAGATAGACAATCTGAAAAAAGAGAAAGGAGAAAAATTAAGAAAAGAACTTCTCGCTATCAAAGGGATTGGGCCAGAAACAGCAGATTCTATTCTTCTCTATGCTTTGCAAAAGCCATTCTTTGTAATTGATGCTTATACTAGGCGTATTTTCTCTCGTCATCACTTCTTTTTGCCGGCCAGCAGTTATCAGGAGATGCAGAATTTTTTTATGCACTATTTGCCTAAGGATGTGCAACTCTTCAACGAATATCACGCCTTGATTGTAAAGTTAGCCAAAGTTAGATGTTACAAAAAAAATCCAAATTGCAGCGGTTGTCCGTTAGAGGGGATTACCCCAAAAAACAAAAAAAGCCAAAGCCGTGCACCAGTCTATCAGCGAACCAAGACGCAGAATATCAGGGAATCAGGATATCGGGAAAAATCGCTTAGCAGGTGTGGTTGCTTGAAGTAACTTGATATTCTGCTATCGTGATACCCACTACCTGATAATCCAATTCTCTGATAACCCTTTTAATGATATAATATTCACTAATTTGCGCAGTCAGGTATGCAAATGTCTTTAGTGAGAGTAAGAAGTCTCTGTAAGTATTTCAAAACTTTCAACCGCAAAGAAGGGCTCTGGGGAGCTGTGCAGAACCTTTTTGTCCGGGACTATACTCTGGTTAAAGCAGTAGATAATATTTCTTTTCAGATTGAAAGAGGTGAGATTGTTGGTTATATCGGACCTAATGGAGCGGGCAAATCTACTACCATCAAGATGCTTACTGGAATTCTCGTGCCTACCAGTGGTGAAATTTTTGTGGGGGGCTTGGTTCCTTGGAAAAATAGATATGAGCATGTAAAAAAAATAGGGGTGGTTTTTGGACAACGCACCCAGCTGTGGTGGGATATTGCAGTCTTTGAAGGACTAAAATTATTGCAGAAAATCTACGAAGTTCCGCAAAAAGATTTTGAAGAAAGGCTTAAAAAATTTGATGAAATTTTGGGAATATCCGAATTTCTCTCTGTTCCGGTTCGGAAACTTTCTCTGGGACAGAGAATGCGCTGCGATTTGGTGGCTTCCCTATTACATAATCCGGCTTTGGTTTTTTTAGATGAACCGACTATCGGTCTAGATATTGCGGTTAAATCAAAGATTCGCCAGTTTATCAAAAACATCAATCAAGAGTTTGACACTACTATCATTTTAGCTACTCATGACCTTAATGATATTGAAGAACTCTGTGCCAGAATTATCATTATTGACAAAGGAAAAATTCTTTATGATGGTAAAATCGGTGGACTTAAAGATAAAGTGGGTGGAAAATGTCGGATTTTTTTTGAATTCAATTATCCTTTAAAGGTTCAAGAAGTTTTATCAGTGATTGATAGCCGGCGGGTGGAAGTAAAAGAAATAGACCCTTTTAAAATTGAATGTTCTTTTAATAAGAAACTCGTTTCGTCTTCCAGATTGATTGAGAAGGTTTTGTTAAAATTCTCAGTGCGCGACCTTACCTTAGAAGAACCAGCAATTGAAGAAGTAGTCAAACAAATCTATGCAGGGAGTTCTTGATATAGTTGATAGTTGATAGTTTTTTGCTATAAACCATAAACTATAAACTATGAGCCATGAACTACGAACCCTCTTAGGAGAGAAACCAAGAATGAGAGCCAAATTTGCTAAATATTGGGAGTTTATGAAAGTTGGTTATCTCACCTTTCTGACTTATCGCTTTCAGGTGGTAATGAATTTTATTTCTTATTTCTTACTGATTGCGCTTAATTATTTTCTCTGGAAGGCGATTTATACTCAAAAGGCGACGATTAGTGGTCTTACTTTATCGCAGATGTTAACCTATGTAGTAATTGCCTGGTCTGCCCGCTCCTTCTTTGCTAATCGGATTGACCGAGAAATTGGAATGGCCGTGAGAGAAGGAACCATTGCGATGGATTTGATTAAACCGACTAATTTCCAGATTTATCACTATTGCCGAGCCTTTGGTCGAGCACTCTTTATGTTTCTTTTTATGACTTTACCGTTAATAGTTCTCGCCTGTTTCATCTTTCCCGTTCAACCACCCAGTGGCCGACTGGGGCCATTTCTTTTTCCCATTAGCGTGGTTTTAAGTTTTTTCTTGAATGCTGGACTTAGTTACCTCACCGGAGTAATTGCGTTTTTTACCAAGAATAACGAAGGAGTTTTACACTTCAAACAAATGTTGATTGAGGTATTTTCCGGAGTAATGATTCCAATTACTTTTTTCCCCGGATGGATTCAAGATATTTTGTTCTGGCTTCCTTTCAAATACATTGCTTATGCTCCTTTGAGAATTTACTTGGGATTAGATTCAATTAGAAAAGTCCATCAGGGCGTGCTTCTTCAAATGATGTGGATTGTCATTATCTACTTGGCTGGACAACTCCTCTGGCATTATGCGGTGCGAAAAGTAGAGATTCAAGGAGGATGATTTAATGATTACCACGAAAACACGAAATTTAGAAAACACGACGTTGATACGGTGATATGCTGATATGTATGAAAGTTTTTCATTCCGTATCAACATATAATCTTATCAGTATCGTTTCGTGTCTTCGTGGTTTTTTGCTATGAATCGTCTCTATTTCTATTTGCGGCTTTTTTTTGGTTATCTGGCGAATGCACTGAAGACAAGAATGGCATACCGGCAGGATTTCTTCATAGGTTTTTTCTCAAATATCTTTACCCAGCTGATTGGAATCCTTTTTGTTTGGGCAATCTTTCAAAAAGTTACGGATATCAAAGGCTGGCGCAGAGAAGAGATTTTCTTTATCTATGGATTTTCACAAATGAGTCTGAGTTTTTTCTTTATCTTTTTTATGAATCTCTTTAATCTGAGCGAAGAATATGTTATTGAGGGTAGATTTGACCGCCTTTTAGTGAGACCGTTATCTACTTTCTTTCAAGTACTCTTTGAACGCATCTATTGGGAAGAAAGTTCGGGTCTTTTTGTGGGAATAATGATGATAGCCTACTCTCTTTCTCGATTGGGTTTTTCTTGGTCATTGTTTGACTATCTGGCGATTATTCCATTTATTCTAGGGGCAACACTTCTCTATTTAGGTTGTTTCACTATTCTGGCTAGTCTGACCTTTTGGTTTAAGGAAAGAGGGGGAATTATTGGACCTTTTTTGAGTTTGGAAATCTTTAGTCGTTATCCGATTACGATTTATAATCGTGGGATAAGAATAATTCTTAGCTGGATTATTCCTTACGGCTTCACTGCGTTTTATCCTGCAACCAGATTCTTAAAAAGGAGTGAGTTTTCCTTGTTTGCCTGGCTTGCTCCACTCATCGGAGTTATTTTCTTTAGCTTCGGCTGTCTCTTCTGGCAAAAGGGAAGCAAAGCCTATGAAAGCACGGGAAGCTGAGAAACACACAGCGCTGATACGCTGATATGTTGATAAGTAAAAAATTTTTTCGGTACTTCCGTTTTGTGCGTCTATATCTTCATGGTGATTTTCCTTGATCGCATAGGAAATTATATAAGCACAGATAATCGCAAGATTTAAAAGCAACAGATGATTGCAGATAAAAACACAGATGGTTTAAATACAATCTGTGCTTCGCCGAAGGCAGATTTTCCTTGACAGAGGATGATTTTTTTGGTAAAATTAAACCCGCATTAATAATATTAGAGGAGGGAAAATGATTGGAGAGGCAAAAGCAAAGGGATTTTTGAAGAAGGCTTTAGCAATTTCTAAGGCAGAACAAACCGAGATAATTTTAATGTGCGAAGATTCTTATCTCACGCGGTTTGCAAATTCTTATATTCACCAGAATGTGGCAGAAAAAAATGGTTATATTCTGGTGAGAGCTATCCTGGGGAAGAAAATCGGTTGCGCTAGTACCAATCGCTTGGACGAAGAAGCCATCAAACAAACAGTTAAAAGAGCCACAGAAATTGCCCATATCCAAAAGGAGAACAAAGATTTTAAATCACTCCCTGCTCCAACAAAGCCGGCTAAAAAATTAGAGCTCTTTGTTGAAGAAACAGCAAGATTTTCACCTAAAGCTCGAGCCGGAATGGCTCAAATCGTCATCAATCAGGCAGAAAAAAATAAAGTGAAAGCATTCGGGGCTATTTCAAATGGAACGGCAGAAGTGGCTATCGCTAATTCTCTGGGCACAATGGAATATAGTGTAGCCACGGATGCCTTTATCAACATCGTGATTATGTCAGAAACTGGTTCTGGCTATGCTCAAGCAGGTTCAAGGGACATAAAAGATATCAAGATAAAAAAGGTAGCAGAAACTGCCGTAGAAAAAGCCGTCAGAAGTCAAAATCCTACTGAAATTACACCCGGAGAATATACTGTAATTCTTGAAGAAATGGCTGTAGCTGAATTGCTCGGTTTTTTGGGCTATTTGGGCTTTAGCGCTCTAGCAGTGCAGGAAGGAAGAAGTTTTATGATTGGCAAGTTTGGGCAGAAGATAATGGATGAGAAAATTACTATTGTTGATGATGCCTATAATACCCGCAGTTTTTCCTTTCCTTTTGATTTTGAAGGTGTGCCCAAACAAAGAATTACCCTTATGGAAAACGGAATAGCTAGGAATGTAGTATATGATTCTATGACTGCTGATAAAGAGGGTAAAAAATCAACCGGTCACGCACTGGCGGCTCCATTAAGCTATCCACTTCCGCTCAATATAATGATGAGGGGTGGAAATTCTACCATAGAAGAGATGATTGCTAATACGGAAAAGGGAATCTATGTTACCAGATTTCACTATTGTAATGTAATTGACCCAATGCAAGTAACTGTGACCGGAATGACCCGGGATGGCACATTTCTGATAGAAAATGGAAAAATAAGCAGACCATTAAAGAATCTTCGATTTACAGAAAGTATCTTAAGCGCTTTCAATCAAGTAAGCGCTATTTCCCAGAAGACTACCTTGGTAACGGAAGGAAATTTTTACGGCGGTAGATTTGCTACTGGAGTGGTGGTTCCGGCAATGAAGATTGAAAAATTTAACTTCAGTGGAGTGACAGAATTTTAGATATTCGCTATTTGCTGTTGGCTATTGGCTCTAAAAAGGCAACATTTATGTATGAGTTTGAAAAGCTTAATATCTGGCAAAGGTCATTAGACCTATTAGAAGAAATCTATGGCCTATTGAAAGAATTCCCAAAATTTGACCCTTTTGATTTGAAAGGCTAGTCGGGAAGGGCAGCTTTATCAATTTGCTTAAATATTGCCGAGGGAAAAGGAAGTGGATCGGATAAAGAATTTCGTAGGTTCCTCAAAATTTCTTTAAGATCTATCTATGAGGTAGTGGCGGCGCTTAACGCGGCTATAAGACTGAAGTTCGTGACGAAAGAAAGATGTGAGAGAACATTTGACATTTATAATGAAATAGGAGCAAGAACAAATAAATTGATTTCAAGGTTAAACAAGGATATCAATAGCAAACAGCAAATAGCAAATAGCAAATAGCAAATAGCAAAAACGGAGAGGTGTCCGAGTGGTTGAAGGAGCACGCCTGGAGAGCGTGTAGGCTCCAAAAGGGTCTCCTGGGTTCAAATCCCAGCCTCTCCGCCAAGACCTACAAAGTGAATTGTCCTGAAAAAGGAAGTTAAAATCGGGGGAAAGACTTTTGGAAGTTTGAAAATAGGAAAAAGGAATTTTCTTGACGGAATATTTTATTTATGCTACTTTATAAATAGCCTAATTTATAATGCAGTAATATAAAACTGCCAATAGGCAGTATAATCTAAGGTTAGAACTAAAAAATAAATATGCTATGAAAAAACTCATTCTTTTTGCATTATTAATATTCATTATCCTTGGGAATAATGCCTATGCTTCCATACTTGGGATGGAAGAACTCAAAATAAATTTTACAGACAAAAACGATGCAACATTAAAAGCAACCTGGTCTGAACCGGAGAAAATAAATGTAACTGAAAACGGATTAGGGTGGGATGGAGAGCAAAATGCTTCGCGCGATAGCTGGATACAAACAATTCCTTTAGCGGTGGGGCTATCATGGAGACCGGCACAATCCGTCAATGTCACTGTTGAGATAAAACCAGAGATAAAGTCGATCACATTACCAAATGGGACAACTTACACTCCTTATATTGGTAGCATGTTCGTTAGATATAGCCCGGATGGGAAACACTGGTCTTCATGGCAAGCTATGGACTATCCGAAACCACAAGGTCAAGCTATAACTAAACGGAAATTTACTGCATTTGTAAACATTCCTCAAAGAGAACGAGAAAAATACATATCGTATATGAAAAAATATTGGAAACTAGATGTTCCGTGGGTAAGCGATGAAGAAGCCTTGGTTAAATGGATACTTAAACAAGATCCGAAATTTTTTAATAGATATATTCCCTTTGTAGGATATCTCCAATTTCTATACGAAATTTCATTACCAGGAGGTCAAAGAATTACCGAATTTCATGCAACGGCAAGTTTTGGGCTAAGTGGTTTACATCAAGCACCAAAAGACAATAATGTCTACAAGGAACGTGATAATATTCCTTGGAGATTTAAAGAAAAAAATAAAAAGTTCTAACAATTCGCTGCAGCCGACCCCGCAGGAGCGGGGCGGCTGAGCTCAAATGTTAGCAGAATTGGAGATATGAATGGAAGTTGCCTATTCGATCAATGGCGTACCAATACGATTGACTTATGAGAGATGGTACCATATTGTTGAGAACCATGATGAGTTGGCAAGCTATTTCCATGAGATACTTGATACTGTGGGGAAGCCAGAGTTTATTGTTCGCGGAAACAAAGGAGCCATGAAAGCTACAAGAAACATCGGAAAGAGAAAGTGGCTGGTAGTAGTTTACAGAGAGCTATCGAGAGGTGATGGATTTGTAATTACTGCCTATCTGCTTCCTACTAAACCGAAAGGAGAAATAATATGGCCACAGTGACAACCAAAAGAACAACGGATTTCATCAGTAACTGTGTTGTAGTAGCAACTGACATCCTAAAATTACCAATTCAGCATGTGTGGCTGGACTATGATAGGGAGGCCGATGTACTCTATATGAGTTTCCGTAAACCCCAGCGAGCTACTACAACGATTGAAACGGATGACGATATATTGATACGGAAAGATGGAAAAAACATTGTTGGTTTGACAATATTGAATGCGAGTAGTAGAAAATAATAAAAGTTCCGCTAACTATAATGGACCCTATAATTCGGACAGGGAGATATGTTACAATATAGGCTGAGCAAGGAGGTCCATTATGAAGAAAAGCCAATACCCTCCAGCCTTTAAAGCTAAAGTAGCTTTAGAAGCCATCAAAGAGGAAAAAACCTCGGCTGAACTAGCCAGTCAGTACCAAGTGCATCCTAGTCAAATCAGGGCATGGAAAGCTGAAGCCCTAAAAGGCCTAGAGGAAATCTTTACTGACTGTCGGCGTCACCAGCATCAGGACAAAGACCAACTGATTGAGGAATTATATCGCCAAATTGGCCAATTAAAGCACGACTTTGTTAAAATTTTGTCTAAAATTGGCACGAAAATCAACACTGACAAGCGTTTAAGCCTTCTGGGCTTGTTCTTCTCTTGTCCCCCGACAAGTCGGGGGAAGAAAGACAGCCCAAGCCCCGATAAATCGGGGCTTCAGGGCATCCTCAAAAGCACAAGAAAAGTGCCTCATAGGCTTATATTATTGTGCCAGAAGGCTTCCAGGTAGATTTTGAGCCAAAATTTAACAAAGCACTGCAATTGAATGTAAAACAATTCCTCAAGATATGTACCCTGCCGGATTATATTTGGCAAGCTCCATATGGACACTGGCAGAGAGAAATAAAAAAGGAAATCTTAATATCAATGGAATTCGTCAATTTTGGGATGGGATAAAACTCGAGGGAACACTGAATGATAGACAATTCTGGGTCGAGATAAATTATGCTACCGAAAATATTATAATGCTTAATATTAATTCTAAAAAACAAATATTTGAGTCTAAAAGATCTCAAGAACAATTTGAATCAGAAATACAAAATACATTAGAACAGTTTATTGTAAAATTAGAAAACAGACAATTAATAAAAAATCCATAACAAACCAATCCAGCCGACCTTCACCGCCGCCTAACGGCGTCGGTTTAAGCCGCTGATTTCTGTGTTCGGCGATAGATGATGAAGTACGAGTGGCGATATCAGAAACTGGGTGACTTCACGTGCAACGTGCTCCCACCGTCTCAGATCAAACCGTTCTTGCTGGAATGGGTGATGCGGGAGTGGGAGATCGATCATGAGGAGTGCCCCGACCAACCATGGACAGTCAAATGGCTCGATCTGCTCCCGCGAATGGAGTTGCAACTGGAGCAGTTGCCGCTTGACCAAATCCAGCCGCGGGCCGACCTGATGAACTACAAGACCGAAGCAGACGACTTTATGGCAGGTCTCATGGAGCGAGCCACAGAGAGAGGAGTCACTTCTCCGCGGGGTCTCAATAGAGCCGCTCCTTGTCAACCGCTCGGGCCTGGAGTTGATGGACGGCTACACCCGGTACATAGTGCTGAAGAAGCACAACCAAAGAGAGGTTCTGGCGTACGTTGGGACGGCTTCTGAAGAAGACGCCGAACAAAGCGCTGCAGGCGACGCGTCGGAGCCGCGCGCCTGAGCGCTGGGCGTTAGCCCTAAATAAAACGGAGGTATTAAAATATGACTAAAGTAGAAGAACTTGAAAGAGAGATTAAAACACTTAACCACAGAGAGCTTGCAATTCTCTGCGAGTGGTTTCGTAGATTTGACTCTATTCAATGGGATCGCCAGATCGAAAAGGATATCGAGACAGGTAAACTGGATAAGATAGCAGAAAAATCTATTACTGACCATCGAAGTGGAAGGAGTAAAGAACTTTGAAACACCTTGCTTCGCCTGATTTTTGGGATTGTTATGAAACTCTTCCTGCTACTATTAAAAAACTTGCTGATAAGAATTTTAAACTTCTGAAAGACGATCCTTATCATCCCTCATTGCATTTCAAAAAGATAGGAAAATATCGAGCAGTTAGAGTTGGCATTTATTATCGTGCACTTGCCGTTGAAATCCCAGATGGTCTGCTATGGTTTTGGATTGGTACTCATTCTGAATATGATAAAATTTTGGGCTAACAAATCAATCTAGTACATTGTAACACAAATTGTTGACAATTCTAGTCCCCGTGATCATGCCCGTAGTGTAGGGCTTTATGCCCGTAAAAACCCACGCCCATAAACGGTCTACATAAAAACCTACGCCCACAAGGGGCTACACTACAAAATTTCACTATCACTAAAATTGTCAAACATTTATGAGACAATGCACTAGTGCTGTGTGACATAAATTCCGTAACTTTTTTCGGGAGTCACACAGCACTTTCACATCCCGATTCTATCGGGATATGACATTCCGAAACTTGCCACTGGCAACTTTCGGAATTGTAACCCC
>JBFLXN010000100.1:0-10107 GCA_040755715.1 Candidatus Edwardsiibacteriota bacterium | reverse complement strand
TCTTCTACCAGAACCTGGAGTTAGCATAGTAAATATTACACCAAAGCTACTGACAAAAACAACTAAAAAACACTTACAGATCCAATTACAAAAACAATTACCACACCTATTAGTATAACATATAGGCAAAATTGAATAGAATGAGGAAAATTTTATGCAAGGAGTAATCTCAAAAATTTCTGGTCCAGCCGTAATCGCCAAGGGAATGTTTGGCAATAAAATGTATGACTTAGTGAAAGTAGGCAAACTGGGTCTGCTTGGTGAAATCATCCGCCTTGACGGCAATACCGCTTTCATTCAAGTCTACGAAGATACCTCTGGACTCTTTGTGGGTGAACCAGTGGAATCTACAGGTGGACCTTTAATGGTGGAACTTGGACCGGGAATGCTCTCCAGTATTTTTGATGGCATACAGCGTCCTCTGGATATAATTAGAACACTTAAAGGTGACTTTGTCGCTCGGGGTGTCTCGGTTAATGCCTTAGACCGAAATAAAAAATGGAGATTCGTTCCAAAGACTAAAAAAGGTGAAAAAGTTATAGGCGGAGATATTTTAGGTGAAGTTCAGGAGAACGAATGGTTTATTCATAAAATTCTTGTTCCACCAGGAATTTCTGGTGAAATTAAAAAAATTTTTGAAGGTGAATTTACAGTAAACGAACCAGTCTGTATCCTGAATGATGAAACCGAGATTTTGATGTGGCAACATTGGCCGGTGAGAGTGCCGAGGCCCTTTAAAAAGAAACTTGACCCGAATGAGTTGTTTATCACCGGACAGAGAATCCTAGATTCGCTCTTTCCGGTAGCAATGGGCGGAACAGCGGCAATCCCTGGTCCATTTGGTAGTGGAAAGACAGTAGTTCAGCAGACCCTAGCAAAATATGCCAATGCAGAAATTATTATCTATGTTGGATGTGGAGAACGAGGGAATGAGATGACTGAAGTTCTCACTGACTTCCCAGAATTGATTGACCCTAAAACAGGAAGACCTTTGATGGAACGAACTGTTCTGGTGGCAAATACTTCTAATATGCCGGTAGCCGCCAGAGAGGCGTCAATTTACACAGGAATTACTATGGCAGAATACTTTCGTGATATGGGTTACAGTGTGGCTCTGATGGCTGATTCTACTTCTCGCTGGGCTGAAGCCTTGCGAGAAATCTCTTCCCGATTAGAAGAAATGCCCGGAGAAGAAGGCTATCCCACCTATCTGGCAAGCCGTTTAGCCGCTTTCTATGAAAGAGCTGGTAGGACTATTACTCTGGGAAGTGACAGTCGGGTAGGTTCAATTACAGTTGTTGGTGCGGTTTCGCCTCCTGGAGGCGATTTCTCTGAACCAGTAGTGCAGAGCACCCTGCGCATCGTCGGTACCTTCTGGGCTTTGGATGCCGGTTTGGCTCAGCGCCGCCATTTCCCAGCTATTCACTGGGGTCGCAGTTATAGCCTCTATTCGGAACATCTTTACGATTGGTACGGACAAAATGTTTCCAAAGATTATGTTGCTGTTCGTGATAGGGCAATGGCGCTTCTGCAAAAGGAAGCGGAATTGCAAGAGGTTGTTCAATTAGTTGGTCCTGATGCCTTGCAAGACCACGAGAGGATGATTATTGAAGTGGGAAAGATGCTAAGAGAAGACTATCTTCAACAAAATGCCTATTCAGATGTTGACGGACATTGTTCTATGGAAAAGGGCTATGGAATTCTTCAGACGATTTTGAAATTTTATGATGAGGCAAATAGTGGCTTAGAAAGAGGGATGTCAATAAATGAAATTTTAAATTTACCTCAGGTTGAAGAAATCGCCCGAATGAAAGAAATTCCAAAACAAGAATTCGCTCCCAGGATTGAAAAGTTTTTACAGGAGCTGCCAAAGGTATTTGCCAAATAACCCAAAGTTCAAAAAAACTGGATTTTATAATGAATAAAATTGAGCGGGTGGTGGAGTGTATCAAAAAATATAACCCGGAAAAGATAATTATCTTTGGCTCTTACGTCTGTGGGGGAATGGATGAATACAGTGATTTAGATTTTGTGGTTATTAAAAAAACCAAAAAACGATTTATTGAGAGATTGATAGAAGTACTGAAACTAATAGATTTAGACTTGGGGAGAGTTGATGTTTTTGTCTATACACCTGAAGAGTTCCAGAAAATGATAGAATATGAAAGTTTCTTCCTAGAAAATGTTTTGAAAGAAGGAAAAATACTATATGAGAAAAAATAAAGAAGAAGCAGAACGTTGGTTCAAGCAAGCCAGCTATGATTTTGAATCTGCAAAACGAAATTTTGAACAAAAGATATATTCCTATACTTGCTTTATGTGTGAACAAGCAGCTCAGAAGGTATTGAAGGCATACCTTATTCTTAAAGGCGAACGCTATATCTGGGAACATTCAATTCAAAAACTTGTAGAAAGATGTAGCAAATATGACGAAGTATTTAGAAATCTTAGAGAATCAGGAGCCATTCTTGATAAATATTATCTTACTAGCAGATACCCCGATGCCATAGCTCCACCAGCGATTCCTTATGAATCTTATACGAAAAAAGAGGCAAAAGAAGCGATAGATTTGGTTGAGGAAATATTGAATCTTGTGAGAAACAAAATAGAAGGAGTAAGACAAAAATGGAGTTGACCACTAAACGCTATCAAAGTATTTCCTATATTTCAGGGCCTTTACTTTTTGTGAATAATGCCAAGGGACTTTCCTATGGCTCCATCGTGGAAATTGAATTGCCTGATGGTTCAAAAAAGGGCGGACAGACAATTGAAGTCTCAGAAGAATATGCCGTGATTCAAGTATTTGAGGAAACCCGAGGACTGGATTTAGCTAAAAGTTCAGTAGTTCTTAAAGAAGACATCGCCCGACTCGGTGTTTCAAGAGAGATGATTGGAAGGAGATTCAATGGTGCAGGAAAACCGATTGATAGTCTGCCACCAATTATTCCAGAGAAAAGACTTGAAATCACGGGCTCACCAATGAATCCGACCTCTCGGGCAAAACCAGAAGAATTTATTCAAACTGGAATTTCTACCATTGACGGTTTCAATACTCTGGTGCGCGGGCAGAAACTTCCCATTTTCTCAGGAGCCGGACTTCCTGCCAATGAAATTGCGGCACAAATCGCCAGGCAGGCAAAAGTCTTGGGCAAAGAAGAGGAATTTGCTGTAGTCTTTGCGGCTATGGGAATTACCCAGAGAGAATCTGCTTTTTTCGTCAACGAATTTGAACGCACCGGTGCACTTTCTAAAACATTGATTTTCATGAATAAAGCGGATGACCCCACGATTGAACGATTGCTCACACCTCGCTGTGCTTTAACCTGTGCCGAACATCTTGCTTATGACCACGATATGCATATCTTGGTTATCCTTACTGATATGACCAATTATTGTGAAGCCCTCCGCGAAGTAGGCACAGCCAGAGAAGAAATTCCTGGTCGGAGAGGTTATCCTGGATATATGTACACTGATTTGGCTACGATTTATGAAAGAGCTGGACGCATTCACGGCAGAAAAGGTTCAATTACTCAATTTCCTATTTTGACCATGCCTGATGATGACATCACGCATCCGATTGCTGATTTGACAGGTTATATTACCGAAGGGCAGCTTGTTCTTTCTCGCCAGTTGCACCGATTGGGCTGTTATCCACCGCTGGACCCTCTTCCGAGCCTCTCTCGCTTAATGAACAACGGTATTGGAGAAGGAAGAACAAGAGTAGACCATCGCGAGTGGGCGAACCAGTTATACGCCGCCTATTCTTCAGGCAGAGACCTTAGAAAGTTAGTAGCCATCATCGGTGAAGAAGCATTGACTGAACTTGATAAAAAATATCTGAAATTCGCCGATGACTTTGAAAGGGAAATGATTAATCAGGGAGATGTTGAACGTTCAATTGAAGAAACATTAAATATTGGCTGGAAGTTACTTTCAATGCTTCCCAAGAAAGAGTTAAAACGAATTCGCAAAGACCATGTAGAGAAATACTATCACGGTGAACATATGGAAAAAATGTGGAGACCGGCAGTGGAGAGAGCATAAAAATTAAAAATCAAAAATCAAAACGACAGATTAAAACTCAAAATATTCTTAAAAGATTTGGATTTTCGGTTGTCATTTCTATTTTTGATCTTTCATATTTGATATTTGAATTTGCAGGAAGCAGAGAACTATGGAAACAGTCAATCCTACCCGAATGAATCTTCTGGCGAGGAAGGCCCAGATAAAATTAGCCCAGCAAGGTGTAGATTTACTCAAGAAAAAGCGAGACGCCTTAGTAAGTGAGTTTTTTGCCGTAGTCAAAGAAACTTTGAAGGACCGAGAAGACCTAAACAGAACCTGCGATGAGGCTTATCTCACGCTGAATTTAGCCAAAGCCTATGAAGGAGTGAAAATCTTAGAATCAGCCAGTCTTCCCGGACGAAGGGAGATATTGCTTGAAATAGATACAAAAAATCTGTGGGGAATTAAGATTCCTGAGGTGAAAGGGAAAACCCTTAAGCGAACTTTTTTTGCCCGAGGCTACAATCCTTTTACTGTGCATCCGCAAATCATTGAAGCTACCCTCAAATTTGAAGAGTTGCTTGAGAGAGTTATTGAAGTAGCCTCAACTGAAGTAAAACTAAAAAAAATCGGCGAGGAAATTAAAAAGACCACCAGACGAGTGAATGCTTTAGAACAAAGGGTAATCCCGAAAATTTATTGGGAAATGACTTATATCCGAAGTGTCTTAGAACAGAGAGAACGAGAGGATATTTTTAGGTTAAAACGAATTAAACAAAAGGCTTCTACTGCGTAATCTGCGAATTACAGAGCCAAAAGACAGAGGAGGGCTTTTTAAAGTTGAAGCGGAAACTATTTTTAATTATCTTTTTCGGCGTGACTCTTTTTTTACTAATCTATGGTTTATGGATTGGAGATTTTTTAGAAGTGATGCGCTACGGAAATTTCCTCTGTTTTTCCTGTATTGGGATTAAGTAGCAAGGATGAATTTATACAAAGAATTTTTGGCTGTTATTAAAACAATTAAAAAGTGCAGATATTTGTTAATTGGAGGGTTAGCATATTCACTATATGTTGAACCCCGCTTTACACAAGATGTTGACTTTATGATTTGTGAGGAGAACTTTGAGAAAATAGGAGAGTTGTTGATAAGGATAGGGTTTTTGAAGCAAAAAAATATAATAGTGTTGCCGGAAGCAAAAATCGGAAGATGTGTTAAGATATTCAATAGAGATACCTTGATAGTAGATTTCTTACTGAAGGATAAAACTGATTTTGAAAAAATATACAAGAGAAGGGAAGAGATAAAATATAGAAATATTAAGATTTCAGTCATTTCTCCAAAAGACTTGATTAGACTTAAACAGTTAAGGAATAGTAAACAAGACCAAGTAGATATAGAGAATTTGAAGAAACTATTATAGTCAAAGGGAGAAGAAGGTTGTCAGGTAAAAGGAATAATAAAATGAGAAGGCATTTAGATGAGAGAAAAGTTTTGAAAAGATTAAAAATCGTCTCAGAACTACGGGAACTGCATAGGAATCTTTCAAAGTATAAATTTGAAAACAAGAAATATAACAGGTTAAGGGGAAAAAAGTAAGATCTTCCTTTTGAGTGAGGGTTATTTTTTGGATGGCGGGATACCCAAGTGGCTAAGGGAGCGGTCTGCAAAACCGCGATTCACCGGTTCGAATCCGGTTCCCGCCTCCATTTGCTACGCAAACTCTGAACTCGAAATACTAAACTCTAATTCCCCCGCCTATTGGCGGGGAAATTAGAGTTTCTAAAGCCGGGGTGGCGGAATTGGTAGACGCAAGGGACTTAAAATCCCTCTCCGATTTCTCGGAGTGCCGGTTCAAATCCGGCCCTCGGCACAAACAAAAATGAGGAGTTTTTCTTTATTTTATAAAGGAAACTCCTCATTTTTTTATTGACTTTTTGTTAGAAATAAGGTAAAATAAAGATTGTAAAGATTATATAGTGCCAGGTAAAATAAATAAGGGTTGTATTTGCACAGATTAACACAGATGAAAAGATGCAAGATAATCACAGATATCGTTGGAACTATCTGCGATCATCTGTTTCTTCTAATCTGTGTCCATCTGCGAAATCATACCTTTATTTATATCACAAAGCAATATGGAAAGTGACAGAAGATTTAACAGAACACAAGAATTAAAAAATTTATGCCCGCCTGTGGCGGATGATTTACGCACTTAAAAGGGGACAAAAATTATGGAGAAAGAATCGGAGAGCCGCCGTAACTCTGGTAGAGGAGAATTTCTTAGTTTCTTCTTAGGAGGTGAAGAATTTGCTTTTAGCCTAAGAGAAGTAAAAGAAATAGTAGAAATGTTGGAGATTACCCCAGTCCCCAAAGCAGAAAATTTTGTCGCCGGTTTGATTAATCTCCGTGGTGCAATAGTGCCAGTTATTTTTCTTCGTAAACGACTTGGACTTTCCGAAGTAGAACCTACCAAAGATACGGTAATAATTATTGTGGAAAAAGAAAAAAGATTGGTGGGACTGATTGTTGACAGAATTGGCGAGGTACTTCGCTTTGCTAAAGAGGAAATTACCTCGTTGCCTCCGGTATTTGAAAGTCAGATAGATTTGGCTTATTGCCAGGGGATTGCCAAGAGAGAGGAACATCAGGTGCCTCTGATAAATTTAGAAAAGATTTTAACTGTATCATAGGAGGAAAATATGGGAAGCAAGGTGCTCATCGTTGATGACGCAATTTTTATGAGGACGATGATTGCTGATATTTTGCGCAAAGCTGATTTTGAGATTTGTGGAGAAGCCGCTTCTGGCAGCGAGGCGATTGAGAAGTACAAACAATTAAAACCAGATTTGGTGGTAATGGACATTATCATGCCAGATATGGGCGGAATTGAAGCGGTAAAAGCAATTATCCAACACGATCCCAATGCAAGAATCTTGATGTGTAGTGCTATGGGGCAACAAGCTTTGGTAGTTGAAGCCATTCAGGCTGGGGCTAAAGATTTTGTAGTGAAACCATTTCAACCAGCTCGTGTTTTGGAAGCAGCTCAGAGAGTGATGCGCTAGAAAACTAAAAGAAAGGGTTCAAAGTAGTTCAAGATAGTTCAAAAAGAAGAGAATAGGCAGATTAAGTATTTGAACAAAAATAAACAACCTTGAACAATTTTGAACAACTTTTAACTACTTTGTGCGATTTTGAATTGCTAAACTAAATGGAGTGAAACAACGATGATTGATGTTTCAAAATATCAAGAGCTTTTTTTAAGTGAAGCCAAAGAACATCTGAATACACTTAACCAGTCACTCCTGCTTTTAGAGAAGGAACCAAGTAATCTTGCTCCATTGGAAGCAATTTTTCGGGCTGCTCATACGATTAAGGGAATGGCCGGCTCTATGGGTTATTCGGTCATTTCTGACTTGGCTCACGAAATGGAAAATCTCTTGGAGATTTTGCGCGCCAAACAAATGAAACTTACCCCGAAAATGGTAGACCTGCTTTTCGCTTCATTTGATGGATTGGAAACTATTATTGAAAAGGGCGAGACACAAGAAACGATAAAACAAGCACAAAATCTCATTACTCAACTAAGGCAATTTACTAAAACCAAAAAGGAAAGAAAGAAAAGAGAAAAAATTCTTAAGGAAATAGTAACCGAGGAGGAAATAAAATTTGCCAAAGAAAAAGGTCTTTTTCTTTATCAAATTGACCTTACCCTAGAAAAAAAGATACCACTGAAAGAAGCGAGAGTCTTAGTTATTCTACATGATTTGGCAGAAATAGGCGAAATTATTAAAACTTCTCCTGAGAAAGAAAAAATTCAAACCGGGAAATTTGAATGGGAATTTAGTATTGTCTTAGCTACTAAAGAAGAAGAGCAAAAGATTCGTGAGAGACTTAATTATCCAGAAATCACTACTTTAACCGTTAAAAAAATAGTAGAAGAAACACCCTTAAGAGAGGTTTTTACCCCAGAGGCAATTTTAGAAAAGAGAAAGAGCGTGCGCATTTCTACTGAGCGCCTTGATGCATTAATGGACCTGACTTCAGAATTGATTATTGCCCGTGAGCGCTTGAAAGATTTGGTTTCCAAAGGAAAATCTGCTGAACTGGTAGAAAATGTTGAGTTTTTTTCTGGTCTCCTTTCAGATTTACAACACGAAGTTTTGATGGCTAGACTTGTGCCGATTGGTGAAATTTTTGACCGCTTTCCACGAATGATTAGAGATGCGGCCAAGCAAATGGAGAAGGAAGTTGAATTTATCGTGGAGGGTCGTGAGATTGAATTGGATCGTTCAGTAATTCAAGTCTTAGGCGACCCCCTCCTTCACCTCCTGCGTAATGCTATAGACCACGGAATTGAAACTCTGGCGGAAAGGAAAAAACTCGGCAAGAATCCTAAAGGGACCATTCGCTTAGTAGCCGAAAGATTAAAGGAAAGTGTTACGATTATCGTTGAAGATGACGGTTGGGGAATGAATACCCAGCGGATTCTTAAAGTGGCGGTGGAAAAAGACATAATTAAAGAAGAAGAAGCTCCACGGCTGACAGAAAAAGAAATCTTTAACCTTACTACTATTCCGGGCGTTTCTACTTCGGAAAGGGTTACAGAAGTTTCCGGTCGGGGAGTGGGATTAGATGTGGTAAAGAGCCGAATACATTCTTTGGGGGGGGGATTGGAAATTTTTTCTCAAAAAAATTTCGGCAGTAAATTTGTTCTCAAAGTACCATTGACAGTGGCCATTATCAGAGTTTTGCTCGTTTCCTGTGCTGGCAGAAAATTAGCTTTGCCACTTAGTCAAATTGTAGAAATTCTCCAGCTAAAACAGAGTGATTTAAAAATGTTGGAGGGAAAAGAAATCCTACTCTGGCGAAAGAAAATCCTTCCGCTCCTTCGTTTAGAGAAATATCTTATTTTTGAGAGGAGCCCTTACTTTAGTCAGAAATCAGAATTGAAAGGGATAGAAAAGAATGATTCCATTCCTACAGTGGTAATAGAAAGTGGAAAAGAAGAACTTGCTCTGGCCGTAGGGAGGATTTGGGAGCAACAGGAGATTGTAGTGAAATCGCTAGATCCTCTGTTAGCTAAAGAAGGATTCTTTGCCGGGGTTACTATCCTCGGCAGCGGTGAACCCTGCCTCATTTTGGATGTGAGTGCTTTGGGAGGCTAATTTAAGAAAGATAGAAACCGTGGTTCTGGACAGAGCCCTTTTTAAGGATGAAGAAAAATGAATCTTAGAGAATTAGGAGCCATTCAGCTTGACGGATTAAAAGAAGTAGCCAATATTGGTGCTTGCCATGCGGCCACTTCACTCTCGGAGTTGACCGGCGAAAAGATTATGGTGAATGTGCCGCAGATTAAAATCGTTTCAATTGAGGAGGTCCCCTCTTTATTAGGAGAACCAGAAGAGATAATGGCTTCCATCCTGGTCTATTTTTTGGGAGATATGACCGGCACCACTCTTCTGGTTTTTCCAAAAGCAGCCGCTTTTCACTTGGTTGATTCATTATTGAAGCGAGAGATAGGGACAACCACTAATCTGACTGAAATTGAAGAATCCTGCCTTAAAGAAGCAGCCAATATCCTCACTTGCTCTTATATGAACGCCTTGGGAGACTTTTTGGGTCTACTCATCATCCCTTCGGTCCCCAGTTTGGCGGTGGATATGGTTGCCGCTGTCTTTGATACCGTGTCCTTGAACTTCAGCCAGGATAAAGATTTTGTGGTTTGTATTGAAACAGAGTTTCGTTTTATTGAAGTAGGGACTATACTCAAGGGCTATTTTCTCTTGATGCCTGATCCCGATTCATTAGGCATTGTCCTTAAAGCTATTCATCTCGGTTAAATAATACAACAGCTACCAAGGATTGGACAGATTAAACGGATTTTGCGAAAATAAAAGGATAGTCTGTGGCTACAGAACTTATCTTGCCGTATCAGAATTTCAATCCGACCTGTCCGTTGGGCAAAGAAGCGGAGCAGACGGTCAGGATACTGATTTCAGCGATTCACCCCGTTAGAAAACTAAAATAATGGCACAAACTTCGCTCAGTTTATTGACGAACTTTTGGGATAAACTACGTCTAAAAACTCTAAAAAGGTA
>JBFLXN010000010.1:0-27962 GCA_040755715.1 Candidatus Edwardsiibacteriota bacterium | reverse complement strand
TTGCCACTGGCAACTTTCGGAATTGTAACCCCTTAGTCCCGATTGAATCGGGACTAAGACCCCCCGCAGTGGTCTGTATCTTCGGGCCAACTTAATAGCGTTAATTTATGTTACAGACCACTAGTCTATTTCGGTCGGTCTTCCGCATAATAATAGTAGCGATAGTAATAGTCATACTTTGCGGAAAGTCCGACATGTTCAATCCGATTCAGGACAGCCCCGACGAGATTGGCTCTGACATGTGAGAGCAAAGTCCTAGCCCGTTGGAGTGCCCCCCGGTCAGTGGAATGGGAAAGCACAACCAAAATCACAGCATCAACCTCAGAGGCAACAACAGCAGTATCAGTTACCGTAATCACCGGTGGCGAATCTAAGAGCACAAGGTCATACTTCGCCGAGACGCTCTTAAGCAATTCCTTCATCTGCTGGGAACCCAAAAGTTCTGAGGGGTTGGGTGGGATAGTCCCACAGGGGAGGATATTCAGATTTTCGATTCCCGAAGGAGTGATTACCTTCTCTGGTGGAAATTTTTCCGCCAACAGGTTTATCAGTCCGGGTTCTCTATTTAATTCAAAAAGGGAGTGTATTATTGCTCGACGCAAGTCCGCATCAACCAAGAGAGTCTTAACCCCAGCCAAAGCAGTGGTAATAGCAAGGTTGGCTACGGTAGTTGATTTTCCCTCGCCTGGGCCGGGCGAGGAGATTACTATTGTCTTTAAAGGACTGTCAATTTGGGAAAACTGTATATTGGTTCTCAAAGTTCGGTAAGCCTCAGAGACTGGTGACTTGGGACTATAATGGGTCACCAAGGTGGCGGCTATTCGGACTGCCTCATCGGCATCGGTCTTCTTCCGATAACGGTGCAATTCTTCGGGGTGAATCGTTGGAATTAGTCCCAGGACAGGCAGAGAGAATCTGCTTTCCAGTTCCTCCGCCGATCTCACCGAGCTGTCCAGCGACTCTACGAAAATGGCTGACCCTACACCCAGTATTAATCCTACTATCAGCCCCAAAGTAAGATTGCGCTGTTTCCGTGGTTTGATGGGGCTTCCCAGCTGTCTGGCTGGGTCTATTACCCGGACATTGCCAATCCTGCCGGCCTCAGTAATCCGGGCTTCCTCATATTTCTCCGAGAGCATCTTATAGATGTTCTCGGTGACCTCTTTAGCCCGCAGTAGTCTTGCCAGTTGTAGCTCTTTATCTGGCAGACGACTTAACTGGAATTCGTATTCGTCTAAGATTCTCTTTAAAGCTCTCTCTTTAGCCGAAGCAGTGGCTAATTCAATTTGAAGCTGAGGAATCTGTGTTAGTAGTCTCTCCATCTGGGGCATCGGCGAGAGGAACTCATTTTGTGTGATTTGTTTTAGCTCATCAGAAAGTTTGATTCTGGTAGCTTCTATCTGAGAGTTCAGCTCCTGCATTTGAGGATGAGCTGTGCCGTATCCCTTGATGGAAAGCAATGTTGCTCGCATCTGAAGGTCTATCAGACTTTTCCTGAGTGAATCAGCCAGAACACCGGAGGTGACTTCGGGCCCGTTATTAACACCGTTCTTTTGGAATCGTAACTGGTCATTTATGGCCGCCAACCGTTGTTCCAGGCTCTGTCGCTCAGTGATTGCTGAGCTGTATTTCAGGTCTGTGTCAGTGACTTTTGAAAGAATCCCCTTGGCTTCATCAGATAGAGAGATTACCTGATTTAAAGACTTGAAGGATTTCAATGCTTCCTCAGTTCGGTTTAGATTACTCTCTACGGCGGGCAACTGCTCCTGAATGAATCTTCGGGTGGAAGAAGCCTGCTCCCTTTTAACTGAGGCATTGCGCTCCTTTATTGTCTCAGCCGCCAGATTGGCCACGCGGGCTGCCGCCTCGGGTGTAGGACCTTGAGCCCTGATTAAAATGACATCGGAATCCCTTATTGGTTCAGCAGAAATGCTCTTCTTGATTTGTCCTGTTAGAATTTCAAGCCTCTTCGGCGGTGACAGGTTTTTAACCCGCACATTGAGAAAGAGAGAAGCGGTAGGTTCATCAAGTTTTTGAGCCACTTCTTCAGCTAACGCCCTTGATTTTATTTCCTCTATTTGATTTACAATATAGGTCTTGCGGGTAAATGCCTCGGAGATATCATAAGTGGGAATAGGCTCTCGCCACTGTTCAAAGATGATGGTAGTCTGGCTCTCATAAACCGGCGGTGTAGTAAAGTTAGCAATCACTATCGGTAATAACACCCCGCCAAGACAAATGGCCACCAAAATTTTACGTCGCCATAAAGTATCTAACATCTCGTAGATGTTAGTCTCGGTCTTTTTTGTTTCAAGGGGTTCTTTCATATTTCCTCCAGAAGGATTTCTTTCACCTTCTTCTTTACTTCTTCAATATTTACCGGTTTGGTCAAGTAGGCAGTCACTCCAGCTGTGCCGACAACATAGTCATCCTGAAGATGCTTGTAGGCGGTGCAGATGATAATGGGAATAGGGTTTTTTAGTCCGCGAATTCTCTCAATCACCTCCAGCCCATGCATATCCGGCATCTTGATATCAAAGATGGCTAAATCAAACTCTTCATTCAGAAGTTTTCTTAAAGCTTCTCTACCACTGCCAACAGTGGTTACTTTATAGCCCTCTTCAGTCAAAATCTCTTCAAAGAGAAGGCGAATATGCGCTTCGTCATCAGCCACAAGAATGTGTTTCATCTTTTCTCCTGTATCGGGGTTCGTTGGGTTTATTGGGTCCATTGGGTTAAACCCAATAAACCAAGTAAACCCAACGAACCGCGTAAACTTATTCTTTCACTGGCAAATAAACAAAGAAAGTTGCTCCTTTTCCTTCTTCACTTTCTACCGAAACAGTGCCTCCGTGGTCTTCTACAATCTTCTGAACAATGGAGAGCCCAAGTCCAGTGCCTCTTTCCTTAGTAGTAAAAAAAGGAGTGAAAATTTGCTTAAGATTTTTTTGAGGAATGCCACAGCCATCATCCTGGACCGAAATTTCTATTTCATCCTCACCATCTTTCTGAACTAAGCCAGCACTGACAACAACTCCTCCATTTTCTTGAGTGGCTTCTAAGGCATTGTTAACTAAGTTCAAAAAGACCCTTTCTAATCTTACGGAATCTCCTAGGATTGAAGGAAGTGGTGAGGTGAAGTTTTGTCGCAACGAAATACCTTTTTTCTCCGCTACTTCTTTTCGGGAGGAAATCACTGTTTCAATCAGTTGTTCAATTTTCAGTGGAACTAATTGCAATTTTCTTTGACGGACAAAATCCAAAATATCTGTAATTAGAATATCAATCCGAAAAGATTCCTGGACAATAATGTCAGCATACCGACGGTGAGGATTGGTAGACGCTATCTTTGTCTGTAAGAGTTGGGCAAATCCAGCGATGGAGTTTAAGGGATTTCTGATTTCATGAGCTACAGCCGCCGCCATTGAACCCAGCATTACCAATTGCTCTGAACGTCTCATTCGCTCTTCAAGTTCTCTTATTTCTGAGAGGTCTCTAAAGATAGCAATTGCTCCGTTAGTTCTCGTCGTCTGAGTGCGCAAGATAGAAGTTGAAATTCCCAAGTCTATTCCTCTTTCAGTGTGTTTGTTCTTAAGAGAAATTTCGCCTTTAAAGATTGGCCTTCCTGTCTCCCTCGTCTGCCTCAAGAGATTATCTATTGGTTTTAGCTCCTCAAATTCACTGAGTTTTCTGTCAATTACTGCCACAGACGGCAAGCGAAGAATCTTTGACGCCTCGTGATTGAAAGTAGTAACTTTATCCTCTAAATCAACGACGATGACCCCACTGGTGATACTGGCAAGGATATTTTCATTGTATTCCTTGAGAGATTTTAATTTTTCACTTGTCCTTCTGATTTCCTCTGTAGCCAATTCTACTTCTCTTTGTAATTCCTGACCGAATCTTTCCGCTTCTTCCTTTTTCCTTCTTTCGGCGATAGCCTGTTCAGCCCAAAAACTACTGAAAAGGGCAATAAGGAAGAAAAAGGGAATGCGAATCCAGAAAAAAGGAGAGCTAAAATTAATTGTTCCTTGATTGTGGTAGACCAGCCAGCCATAGAGAAGAGAAGCCACAAAAGCTACGGGGATTGTTCCTTTTAGATTCTGGCCAATAGTAGAGATGAAGATACAGAGAAAATAGATTAAATAAAAGTCACTGTCAATTCCTCCCGAAAAGTAAATGGCGGTGGAAACAAAGCCAACATCTAAAAGAAAGATAGTATAAGTCAGCCAGGATTTGTCAAAATATCTTTTAGGAAGAAAAGTCAGTCCAAGGTTAGAGAGAAAAAAGAAGGTAACTAAAAGGTAATTTTTGTCACCAAAGTCAATTCCTGCAGGGCTATAGCCAGTGAGGAAGATGACCAACAAGACGACTAACCAGCGGAGTATGAGAATAGTACTTTTACGGCCCAGATAAATCTTTTTCATTTATCTTAGAGAAAATAGTTGGTGGCAGTGGTTTACCCATTGATTCAAAGACCTGCCAGATGCTAGAGAGAAATCTTGAGGCGGTAAAGGGCTTGGGTAAATAATAATCAGCTCCGTAGCTGACTCCAATATAAATCGGAGTCCTACTGCTTCTCAGGCATCGTTTTAAGAAAGGTACGGGGTTTGCTGTCAAAAGAAGAACCGGCATTGAGGCAGTCCTCTTATCCTGCCGGATTTTTTTTAACAAGCCGTATCCGTCAAGTTCAGGCATTACCAAATCCGAAATGACTAAATCAGGTGGATTTTCCTGAATTTTGTTCCAGGCGGAAGCCCCATTGGCACAAGTGTCCACTACAAAGTCGGCTTTTTCTAATATTAACTGAGCCATTTTAAAAATGAGCAGCTCATCATCAACTAACAAAACTTTCCTTGGCATCTTTTTCTCCTTAGGTTAACCCTCCATTGACAATGTATAGCAAGAGGTATGCCAAGGTCCAACACATGCTTGACACTTAACGTCTGACGCTAAAAACATAGTGGACAGTAACATAAATATTTCGGTTATTGTAGTCTCCTGATTTATCAGGCATTACAACAAAATGCTCAATAAATTGAGCAACTACAAACCCAATGTATTTTTGTTACATACCAATAGAGCGTAGAGCGTTAGGCGTAAGGCGTATTTTTACGACAAAGTCACGATTTTGTGACTTTTTTGATGGCAAATTCTTTAGGTTCTATTCCATATTCTTTCAGTTTCAATTGCATATTCTGGCGGGCAATCTGAGCCATCTTGGCAGTGCGAGTGACATTCCCATGATTAATTTTTAAGAGTTCAATGATATACTGCTTCTCAAATTCCTGTTTCGCTTGATGCAGACTGAGATTGGTGAACAAATTTTCTGCTTTAGCCGAAAGACGGCTTGGTTCTGGGAAGTCCTGTGGCTCAATCAAGTTGCTACCGGCTAAAGTAACCGCATGTTCTACAGCATTTTCCAATTCCCGCACATTGCCAGGCCAGTCGTAGCGCAGGAGAGATTCCATCGCTGATTTAGAAAAGCCTTCAATCTTTTTCCCTAATTCTTTGTTAAATTTTGTTAGAAAGTGATTGCTTAACAGCGGGATATCTTCTCTCCTCTCTCTTAAAGGTGGGATGATGATGCGAATTACATTTAACCGATAATAAAGGTCTTCCCGGAATATTCCTGCTTTCACTGCTGATTCCAGGTTCTGATTGGAGGCAGCAATGATGCGTATATCTACTTCAATTGGTTTAGTGCTACCGACCGCAAAGAAGATATTTTCTTGAAGAACTCGCAGAAGTTTTACCTGGAGAGAAACCGGCATTGTCGCCACTTCATCTAAAAAAATGGTGCCATTATCAGCTATTTCTAAAAGTCCTACCTTTGAACCAAAGGCGCCAGTAAAGGCTCCTCTGACATAGCCAAACAATTCACTTTCTAAAAGGGTTTCCGGGACTCCCCCACAATTCAAAGGAACAAATTTTGCCTCTCGCCTCGGACTGTTGAAGTGAATGGCTTTGGCCATGAGTTCTTTACCAGTGCCACTTTCTCCTTCAATTAAGACTGTGGTCTTGCTCGGCGCAACTTTCTTAATTAACTCAAAGATTTCCAACATCCGCTTATTTTTGGCAATAATGTTTTGGAATTCGTATTTCTTCTCAAGGATTTCATGCAAGTATTTATTCTCATCTAAGAGTCTTTTTCGCTCCAGGGCTTTTCGGGTAACCAGGATAATTGTGTCTGCCCGCAGAGGTTTTTGGAGGTAATCGTATGCGCCAAATTTCATTGCTTGCACCGCCGATTCCACTGTGCCATACGCAGTAATCATCACCACCAAGAGTTCCGGATTTCTTTCTCTTAACTGATTCAAGACTTCAATCCCACTCATATCCGGTAATTGAATGTCTAAGAGAACCAAATCAAAAGCCGTGTTTTTATTAGCCTCTAAGGCTTCTCTGCCGTTTTGGGCACTAATGACCTTATAGCCTTCATATCCTAATACCTGGCTGAGAATACTTCTTATCTCAGGCTGGTCATCTACAATTAAGATATAATGATTCATTGCAAATTGTAAAATTAGCAATTAGCATTGCAAAATTATTTTTTATTCATTGATAGTTGCTAATTTTATATTGCTAATTGAATAATGATTCATTTTATTATTGGCAGATGAATAGTAAAAGTAGTTCCTTGGCCAACTTTACTTTTGACACTAATTTTGCCGTGATGTCCTTTGATAATGCTGTGACTGATAGAAAGTCCCAGACCTGTGCCTTTACTCTTAGTGGTATAAAATGATTCAAAAATTTTCCCTAGATTTTCTTCAGAGATACCACAACCAGTATCTCTTATTTCCACCACAATTTTATTTTTCTGTTCATTTGTGATCAAGGTTAAAGTTCCTCCTTCGGGCATTGCATCCTTAGCGTTAAGAATTATGTTAATGAAGACTTCCTGCAGTTGGGCATCATCGCCTATTATCAAAGGAAGTTTCTCAGCGTATTCTTTTACTACTTTGATTTTATTCTTGGTCAGATGATAATGAACTAAACTCAGGGCTTTGTCTGTGGTGTGATTGATTTCCAGCGGCTCAAAAATTGGCTGGTGCTTTTTGGCAAAACCGACTAAGTTTTCCACTAGGTTATCTAAAGAATCAGCCGCTTCGGAAAGGGTGGCTAGAGCTTCTCTGTTTTTCTCATCATCTTTGAGAATCATCCGCAAATATTCTAGGCCTAAGGTAATGGCGGAGAGTGGATTTCTAATTTCGTGAGAGATACTGGCGGCCATCTCCCCAACTATAGCCAATCTGCTTGATTGCATCAATTGTTCTTGATAAGTAGCAATCTGTTGAAGGCTTTGATTCAATGACTGGATTAAAAAGACATTATTGAGAGCCACAGCGGCGATATTTGCTAACAGTTCAGCCTTCCTAACTTCACCGGGCAGAAAATTCCTTCCGGCAGTCTTGATGGCAATCCACAAGACGCCGAGGCATTGTTCTCTAACTTTTAAAGGTAAAGATAAAGCAGAGAAAACATCAGGAATTTTGCCTTCTGCTCCGTTATTCCATCTTTTGTCTTGCATCTGGAAAACTTTGCCTTTTTCAATGGTTCGGCGAATGAGTTCAAGACGAGAGTCTTTAGACTCGCAAGAAAGGTCAATACCTGAAGTGGTTGAGAGTTTTAGAAATTTACTCTTTTCATCCCAGTGATAGAGGATTACTTCGTCCACCTTCAGTTCAGTCCTCGCAATTTCAACAATCAGTTTGAGAATCTCCTCTTTTTCCAAGGTAGAAGTGAGTGCTTTAGCAACCTGATAAAGACTGAGTGTTTCTTGCAATTGAAGCCGTTCTCTTTCCAATCGTATTTTTTCTAAGGCTCTCTCAATAACCGGTAGTATTTCTTCTCTTTTGAACGGTTTGGTGATATAGTCGTAGGCTCCGAGTTTCATCGCCTCCAGGGCTGAAGAGATACTGGCATAGGCAGTTATCATCACTACTTCAATGTTAGGGTTTATCTCCTTGACTCGCTGGAGAAATTCTATCCCATTCATTCCAGGCATCTTCAGGTCAGCGAGGATAAGGTCATAGTGTTTCTCTTTCATCAATTCCAGTGCCTTAATTCCATTCTCAGCTGAGGAGGGGTGGTAGCCACTTTCCTTCAAGGTAAACTCTAAAATTTTCCGGAAGCGCGAGTCATCATCAACTATTAGGATAAAGCTGTCTTTGGCGGTCATTTCTCTTTCATTCATCTTTTAGCCTCCCACAGAGTTTGTGGTTCTGTAATTTAGTCTATCAGATTTTTATTTATATATCAAGGAAAATCCTTCAAGTCCACCACTGAATACACTGAATACACAGAAAAATAAGATCTTCTTTATCTTTGGATTAAAAAACTCTTCAGTTGTTCTCAAGTGAGAAGTATTTTGATTTGTTCTAAAATCTTTGCTACTTTCTCATCTGCCCCCATAGTCATTAGGTAAATTCCCTCAGCGAGAGTAATCAAATCTCTGGCTAATCTTGTGGCAATTTCAATTCCCTTTTCTTTCTGGTCCGTGGCCGTTTCCATTTCTTCCACAATATTTGTGGGAATAGTCAGACCAGGTATATGTTCATTGATAAACTTTGCCATCTTAGCTGATTTGAGGACCAAAATCCCGGCCAAAATGGGAATGGCGGATTGTCCCGACTCGTCGGGACGGATTGCGGATTTGAATTTAATAAAATCCTCTACCTTCCAGATTGGTTGAGTTTGGAAAAATCTTGCTCCGACTTTTATCTTTTGATTCATCTTCAGGATTTGCCATTCCACTTGTTCTGGATTAAGATTTATCACCGCTCCAGCACAGAATAGAAAATTCTGTTCCTCCTTCATCTTCTGAATCAGTCCTAATAATTGAACCGAATCCAGGTCAAAGACTGGTTTTGTTTGCGGACGATTGCCCAGAGTAGGATAATCTCCACTTAGCGCCAAGACATTTTTTAATTCTAAAAGGTGCATTCCTAAAAGGTCTGATTCTAAGGCTGACCGATTGCGGTCCCGACAGGTGAGATGAACAATGGGTTCAAGATTCAATTCCTGCAAAAGATGTGCTACTACTATTGGTGAAGTGCGCACATTTGAGCCGGGATTATCAACGACATTTAGTGCATCTATTCTTTCGTCATAAAATTTTACCCTTTGCTGAATACTGTTCTGGTCAATCTTTTCGTCAATCCAGAATTCTGCCGTGATCAAGGGTTTTTTCTCTAATAATTTTTCTGCAAAAGATTTCATCTTAAAACCTTTCACCACAGAGTTCATTTCCGGGAGCCTTTCGTCTTTAATGAAGTAACATTAATTTTTAGCTGACGGGGAGAGACAATTTTAGTATAATCCCGTGGATTGAGGGGAAATGGAATCTTGTTTAGACTCTTTGCTTTCTTCAATCGTTCGTAGATGAGTTGCCAGATACATTCTATTTCTGAATTGACTTCACATTTTCCATCTTTAGCTCCACCACAAGGGCCATTAACTAATCCCTTGGGACAACGGGCATAGACACAAATGCCAGCAGTTTGGTCTAAAATACATTCACCGCACATCACGCATCTTTCTTCAAATTCGCCAAATCGTTTAATATGCCCGACAAAGAGTGTATTCACACAAGGATGAACAATCTTCTCCACAAATTCTTGAACCGTCTGAGTTCCAACACCACAAGCGAAGGATAAAATGGAATCAGCGAGTTTGATTTCCTCCGCGTAATGTTTGAGTGAAACTTTAGTATTCAAATCATGGCAGGCTAACTTCAGCACTACCAGACCAGTGATTTTTTTCCCCGCCTGGCGCAAGAGACGCTCCATTTCCAGGAGTTGTTCTCGACCACCACTCTTACAAATAGTGGCACACTCAGAACAGCCGACAAGAAAATGTTTCTTTTCCCCTTTAGTAATTTTTAATATTTCATCAAATGGCTTTTGCTTAGAATTGACCATATTTATAGTCCCCTCTATCAAGAGGGGATATAGGGGTGTGTTACATTCTCTCAAGAGGGGATGACACACCCCCTTCCCCCCCCTCTCAAGAGGGGATTTGTGGGTGCAGTCCCCTCTATCAAGAGGGGATACAGGGGTGTGTCTTAATCCATTCTTCAATAGCTAAAAGAATGCCTTCCATATTTTGGTTTACCTCAGAATCCCAGAAGCGCAAAAAATGAAAACCTAATGACTCCAATCTTGCTTGTCTTTTCTTGTCTTCTTCAGTTCTATCACTGTGACTTTCGCCATCAATTTCAATAATGAGGTCCAACTTGGGGCAAAAGAAATCTACAATGTATTCATCAATTGGTTTTTGACGATGAAAATCACAACCCATCATTTGTTTGTTTTTAAGATGTTGCCACAACAATACTTCAGATAAGGTGCTATTATTTCGGAGTTCTCGGGCACGCTCTTTTAATTTCGGATTGTAGTAAATTTTCATTACACACCCCGTCCCGACATTTCGTCGGGACACCCCTCTTTAAGAGGGGATTACACACCCCCTTACCCCCTCTCAAGAGGGGATTTTACTCACATAATGCCTTAAAATATTCCCTGATTAATTCTTCATACTCTGGGGGATAGCCTTCTTTCAGGGCTTTCAAGAGGTCCTCTCTCAATTGCTTTTTTCTTTCGCCTAAATCAGCGGGCAAGGCCAACGGTCTGGGACGGGTTCCTATTTCTTTGCCAGGTTCAGATTTTCTTCTCTCCCGATAGTCTCTTTCCCGAAAGGACCTGGAGGCGTCTAACAATCTTGAGAGAATTCTCTCCTGCCTTTCAATCGTCTGGCGATTCACATTTTGTTTCTTTAAATCTTCAATTACTTTTTTCATTTCTTCACCAATCTGGTCCAATCTCCCCAAGACATCTCCTCTTTTTCCTAAACCCTTTTGGATTCCTTCCAGTTCTTTCTGTAATATTTCTTGCTCTGCGGCTAAGCGAGCCATCGCCGCCCGTTGCTGTGGAGTTAAGTCTCCCCCTTCCGCCGGCAGAGGGAATAATCCTTGCGTTTGTTGATTCAGTCCCTGCTGCTGAGCCGCTAAACTCGCTAATTTTTGCATCATTTCTTGTAATCCACTAGCTGAACTAGCTTGAGCCAATTCACTCTGAGCCTTCATTAAATTGATTACTGTAGCATTCAGTGATTGCATTGCTCCTTCACCACTCTGCTTTGCTTGGCTTCCGCTGCCCTTTTCCAGATTCTCGGCAGATTCTTTCATTTTTGCTAAGCTCTGTCCCAAGGAACGCCCAATTTCGGGAGTAATAAAAAATGTCTTCTGGGAAAGGCGATAGAGGTCATTAGCCACCTGCTCAGTTTCCTTTCTTAAAGTCTCCTGTTCTGTGGCTAATTCTGAAGGATTTGATTTTTCTTCTTTCATTCTTTGATTTAATTCTTCTTGTCTTTGTGAAAGATACAAAAGGTCTTTCATTGCCCTTTGCATCGCCTCGGAAATAGCCTTTTTCTGAGAGGCAATCATTGAACTTTGGGCAGACTGTAAGCCAGAGGAAAGTTTTTTTAGACCTTCCAAAGCTTGTTTTTCGCAAGTCAAAGCGTTTGATTTATCACAGGCTTCAAGACTTTTCATCGCTTGAGTCAAATTTTCCTGAATATTTTCTCTTTGCATTTTTTGCCAAAGTGAAGAGAGTGAATCAGATACCGTTGGCTCATTTTCTTTCATTTCTTTAGCTAGTTCTTCCATTTCTTTTTGCATTTCCTGTAATTTCTTCTGGAGTGTTTCTTCCTTTTGGGCTAATTCTTTCATTTCTGATTCATTAGCCTTCTCTGTCTTTTTTCTAATTTCCTCTTGCTTTTCTACTAATTCCTTGGCCTTCTCTACCAGACTCTTCATCTTCTGTTCTCGCTGAAAGTTTCTCAGCATCTCAATAGTTCTGTCCAAACGCTCTTTCAATTCCTGCTGAGAAAGGCTCAAATTCTTCATCGCCTCTTGAATCATTTTTGGGTCAAGTTTTTGCATTGCCTGGCGCAATTGTTCTAATGCCTTTTTTATTTCTTCGGTGGCTACTTCTTCTAAGAGTTTTTGCATCTCTTGCAATTTCTGCAGAGTCTCCTCATCAAACAAAGCGCTCTTATCTAACCTCTGTCGCATCTCTTCAATAGAGCGGGAAATCTGTTCTACTTTTTTACTTAACTCCTCTTGTTTCTTCAACGCTTCTTCAATAGCCTGTCTGTTTTCCCAATTGATTTCCTTACTTTTTTTGATTTCTTGGGCAAGACGGTCCAATTCTTCCTTGAGTTTCTTCTGTTCGGGTGATACCCTGATTAAATCTGAAATTTTTTCTTCCTGCTCCCTTTTCACTTCTTCATAAATTTGTTCTATTGAGGGAAGATGTAAGGTATAAACTTCGCTGGTGGCTTTTTTGGGTCCTAAAAAAGTATCATTATCAAAAGCCTCTAGATAATAACTCAACACATCTCCCGGAACTAGATTAAGTGAGGCAAGGTCCCAAAGGTAATCACAAGTAGACTCTGAAGGAGGTTCGCTAAATTTAGTAATTTCTATCACATGTTCTTTTTCCTCACCCGACTTTTTATATTTTAGATTTATTTTTGAAATACCAAAGTCATCCACTGCGAGGATTTTCAGCGGTTGTAACATCTGAGGGCTAATCTTAGTATCCTTTTCAGGTTCAAGAATGCGGACAGTCGGAAATTCATCAGGAATAGCAATGATTTGATATTCAGGAGAAGTATTTTTATGCGATAAGCGGTCTTCAATCTCACAGGAATAGTTGAGATTTTTTCTAATAACAAAATTGGCCGTGAACGACCTTTCATTCTGCTGATAAACTTTGCCTTCCGTAGAATCGCTAAAAAGAATCTTAGCCTTAGCTATTGGGACATTTGATTCAGCCGCCAGAGAAATTTTTGTTCCAATTAGAGCAGTAATATCACCCTGATTTTCTGGCAGTGGCATTTCTGGAAGTTTAGTATAGTGAGGATAGTGAAGGATGAGTCTTAGTCTGGTGATTTCCGGGCGCTCTATCACCTTGATTTGATATTTTTTTGTCTTTGTTTTATCTGCGGCAAGGTAATAGGTAAAATCTGCCTGGACATTTTCGTATTTAAAGGAAAATTTTTTTTCTGAAATGGACTGCATCTTTTCTCTTTGCCATTCCCTTCCTTTTGATTTGAGATGGAGAAAGACCTTTTCCGGTTTGACCAGCTTTCCTAAAATAGTCAGTGTTAAAACAATATTGTCGCCCTTAAGAATTTTCTTATCTTGAGGGCTAACCTTAAGAACAGTAATTTGCTCAAGAGTTCTTGAAGAAGGTGTGATATAATGTGAAAGTGAAGTATAAAAATGTTTGGGGCTCAGTGCGGCAAATGCCAAAAGAAGGATAACTATTCCAGAAAGAAGGCGGGTGTGGAGAAATAATTTTTGGCGACTGATTACCTTTGAGAAATCAAGGGCAGTGGTAGTGTGGTAGGTCTGTAAGAGCAAGGCAGACAGGATTTCTGCGGAATAAGTAGGGACAGGTTTCAAACCCGTCTCTTTGCTTTCTCTCTTTGGCCACAATTGTATTACTGTAATTAGAGCTTCTTTCAGGAAGGGGAAATGTTTTTCTATTTTTATAGCTAATTTTTCATCAGAAGGGATTTTATAGGAGAAGATAATAAATAGAAGATAGAAAAATACGAGACTGACTGAAACAAAAAGAAAAACTGTGCGCCAGAAGGGGGGGGGAGAAAGCAAGGCATTAATCAAAAGAAGAAGAAAGAAAGCAATCAAAAGTAATGACAAGAATAGCAGACTGCGATTGAGGCTGTAACTAATAAATTCCTGCCGACGCAGGCGGCGTAGTTTATCTCTTAGTATTTGATAGGCATTATCAGAAGTGAGGAAATTTTGGTTCATAATATCATCGCTTTATTTTGTGGCCAATTTTAGTATAGCAAAAATGGAGAAATAAAAGCAAGAAAAAAAGGGCGTTCCTTTTTATAAATCTGGAATGCCCTCTTCTTCTTTATGAATCGCACCACTACTGTAGCGGTCGGATTTATCCGACTTACTCTTCTCCTCTTCGTTTTTTATCTTTTTCTCTTTTCGCCTCTTGACCTTTTAGGCTCTTAGGCTATCTTATTATAATCATCTTCTTTACGGCGTTAAAATCCCCTGCAGTGAGCCGATAGAAATATACACCACTTGCCATTTGCTTTCCACTCTCATCTCTTCCATTCCACCTCACACTATAGACTCCTGGACTCTTAGGCTCGTTAACTAAACTCCTCACTAGTTGCCCGGCAATGTTGTAGATTTTCAAAGTAGTGTGGCTAATAGCGGACAGCGAATAGCGGATAGCGGTTTGTGAAGTGAACGGATTCGGATAATTCTGCATCAATCTACATTCCGCATTCCGCATTCCGCATTCCGCATTCTGTTGTTCCTCCACTCCCACCGTCGTTTGGAAACTATAAACATCGCCATCGTGTGGCGGCCTATCTCCAGAGGTATAGGCAGTCCAAATTTCACCTTCTTCAGGCTTTGTCGCCCAGGTCATAGGACGACGAATAGTGGCCCCTCTGTTAAAATAGAGAATGGTTCCGCATAAGTACATCCACTTCCGGGCGTTGCCGGCAGCTCCAACAGTAGAAGAAGTGATGTAATTTCTCCCTTTAATGGTCGCCGTGGTACCGAAGGCCCAGGAACTCTTTTTTAGCCCACTATAAGTGAGGCTATCAAATGGCACTAAAACATTGTTGGATATGTCCCAGACTTCTGCCCATAGTGTATCAAGTGTATCAGCAGGTCCTTCTATCACATGCCATCTTATTTCATAATCCGCACTCCGCCAGGGCCAATATTGGTCAATAGAAGTGTTGACAACAAGTGTGTCCGCTGAAGGAGGATTCTGAATATTGACATCTTGTGTAATCTTAAACGAATCTGCAGAGAAGGTAGTCCTATCTACTTTTGTCTTTGTCTCCACCACCACTCCATCTACAGGGTCAGGAACATCCCAGACTTCAGTGCCTGTTTGAGAAACAGAAATTTTTCTGTCGGGCATAACTATAGTGGATAGATTTACATCCCAAAGGTCGTAGGTGTAAAAAGAAGTATAGTTGTTTCCCGCAGTAGTATTCTTTGTAATTTCTTTGAATCTGAGTTCATATAAATGCCCTGTTACCTGTGCTGGATAAAGTATGTAGGGGTTGACTGTAATCGTATTTGCACTTCCAGAAGGATGATTGACAGTGCCCGCAGGGTCGTGAGGATTGGATATAGTGAAATTGGCATTGGATGTATCGGAAGCAGTCAATGAAGCATCGGATACACTGACTCTGAGCCGATATTTATTATCATTTGGTTCTTTTGTTGTATCCCAGGATTGTGTTGCTTGTTTCCAATATTGAGAACTGCCGGGCAAACTTGTAATAGGATTCCAGCTCAAGCCGCCATCTCTCGTATAATCTAGACTTATGGTAAGCAAATCTCCATCTGCATCTCCGAATTTCCAGACAATATCCTGACTTCCACTCCAGACTTCTCCACCATTTGGTGAGTATAACATCACCTCAGGCACAGCATTACCAGGATTGTTTACAGTAAAGACTGAATCAGAACCATCCCAGGCCGCAATCTGTCCATTGTGAAGATAAATTTCAATCTTATAGCGCACACCATCAGGAAGAGTAGTAGTATTCCAGGCATAACTTCCAGAATTTGGCAGGTTGGCAATCATCAGATTCCAAGTAGAACCTCCGTCTCTTGAGTAGTAAATGTCTGCGGAACAGGAAGGAGCTACACTTCCGCTTGATGTCCAGGTGATGTTCTGAGTTCCACTCCAGATTTGTCCACCATTAGGTGCTTGGAGACTCACACTGACTTGGGGATTGTAGATATTGTCATAAATAGTCTGAGCTACATCTGACTTTTGTTTCAATTCTACGGTATCTTTGGCGGCGATATAACCCACCACGACCCGGGCGGTGCTATCGTGTGCCAACTTGAATGGACCGGTGCACTGAATGAATCGTTTGTCTCCTGGACCGTAGGTATCTACATCATAGGCATCCATCACCATCGTTAGATAGTTAAACCCCTGCATCATACGATAGCGTTCGGCATCAGTCTGAGGGTCAATTTCAATGGTGAAAATCTTGAAGCCTGTCATTCCCAAGGCGCTATCAGGAGGAATTTTGCGAGAATATACATCATCTATTATTCTCACAGTATCTCCGGTGTTGTTAATTGGACTTTGAAAGAACCGCATTCCGACTACCCCAGTAGTGTCCCAACCAGATTCTGGTGTATTCTGCCATTGCATCCCCAGGTTTCGTGAAACATCAAATCCAACTAAGTCATTTGCGGCAGAGCCAGCCTCATTTCCAATGTCATTGTCAGCACAGATTCCGAGATAAACACTATCCAGCATAGCCGAATCCGGTCTCACATTCTTCACATCAAATTGGAAGAGGACGATGTCCTGCATATCATAGAAAGTCCAGACATAAGATGTCTGGCGAACCTCCACTCCTGCTACCTTGTCGCCTGAAAAAGTATACTGGGTATCAAGGTCATTGTACATTGCAAAGCCATCCTGTTGAGAGACAATACTGTCTCCACCTCCCGCATTTTTAATGGGCCATTCAGCCAGGTCAGTGGGGTCGGTAGAGAGATAGACCCTTGCCTTTGGGTCGGTCTCGCCAGTGGCTTCGTTTCCATCAAGGCTAATTGGACCAAACTCGTATGCTCCACTATTGGGGTTGTATCCAACTGCAACTCTTTTAGCAAGACCAGGGTCTGTTGCTCCAACCCAAAGCCCGGCTCCATAAATATAGTTATGTCCTGAACCCTTTGGCCAATATCCAGCTGGATTTCCTCCTAAAGGTAGGGCACAAGGTCCGTAGTTTGAGGTGAGGATTTCCCAGCGATTGCCGTTAATCCATTTGCAGCGATTGCCGTTAATCCATTTGTTAGAAAGGACTCTTATTCCTTGAGGAATTCTCTTACTGGCTGAATAAACGGTGCTGGCAGGGCCAAAGAAGAGGCACATTGAACATAGAACAAAAAGTAGTTTGGTGATTCTCATGTTACCCTCCATTATATGAACTTGAGCGAAAATCCCTTTTAACTCAACCCCTTATTCCCCGTCTCTTTTAAAGAGAAGGGGAAGGGGATGAGTTCTAAACAACATCTTGCTTTTTGCCAAACTTTTAGTAATATAAAATGGCTGTCTTCTTATTCTAATACAAAAGACAGCCATTTTATATTCTTGCTCGCCTCCATTTCTCACTTTACCAAATCCCCCCCTTTTGACAAAAGGGGGGAGGGGGGAATTACAGGAGAAAGGTGTTTTTTAGAACTTCAATCCTACGGAGAAGCGGTGGACGCTCGCCAACCGGCCATGGTCAACGTAGGCATAGTCAACATTAGTCGCAACTCTACCAAACTTATGACTGAGACCTCCTCCAAGACTCATATTTTCGCTCATACGGAAACGGTCCTCATAGAGGTCAGGGTCATATTTGTAGCCAGCACGCAGAGAAACGAAATTTTTCCAAGTATATTCCGCTCCCACCATTACCTTCTCTTTGCCGTCATTAGGATGGACCATATCGGTGGCTACTGTAAGGCGATGAAGAGGAGTATTCAGAAAGTCACAAGCAATTCCCATTTTAAACCGCAGAGGCATTGGAAAAGGAGTAGCTTGGATTTCCCAATAGTTTCCGGTCCAGTTGCCTTGCCAACTAGTATCTGTAATCACCTTTTCCAGGTCTTTACCGTGAAACTTCAGGTCAGCGCCAAAATTAGCGATTCCCATCCCGATTCTGAGGGTTTTGAATCCTGTCCAGTAGTAAGTTCCTAAATCAAAACCTATTCCACTGCAGGACATTTCTGAAATTTTTTCCCGGACATATTTACTGGTAAGACCTACAGAAAATTTGTCGGTAAATCTATAGGCGTAAGTCACGCCGAGGGCAAAATTACTGGAGGTAAATGGTCTTAGTCCTTCTCCTTCGTCCTCTCGTAATGGAGTAGTAGGGTCATCAATTTGGGTTCTTTCCATTTCACCGGTGGAAAGAAGTGTGGCGCTAACTCCAAATGTTCCAATCAATCCAGCAGGAGCCACATAGCCGATGTAGTCGTGGGAGATTCCGGCAATCCATTCAGTATGGTTAAAGATAAATTCTGGAGTTTTAAGATTTACCAGACCAGCGGGATTCCAGTAGAGTGCCGAGGCATCATTGGCTACAGCAGTAAAGGCTTCTCCCATTGCGATTGCCCGAGAGCCAATGCCCACTTTCAGGAATACTACACCCGCTTTCCCCACATTTGAGTAATCCACTGCCCCAAGAAGATTACTAATTCCAATAGTCAGGACAAGTGTTAGAAAAATCTTTTTCATTTCTTCCTCCTTAGTGAATGACGGCAAATTTGCCGACCTTTGTTCCTATACCTGGTGCATCAATGTGATAGAGGTAAATCCCACTGGCTGGTCTCTTATCATACCGTGTCAATACATCCCAGGTGGCTATTCCATCATTTTGATTGATTGGGCTATCGTGTTCTATCTTCTTTACCAGGTCACCTGCCAGAGTATAAATTCGGATAGTGCACTTGGCTGGAAGGTGAGTGAAGCGGATATGAGAATAATCCTTGCTTGGGTCCCAATCGTGCCGCACGAGATAAGGATTCGGAACGACTTTGATTTTGTCAAGCATAGAGGCGGTCGTTTGAGAAATCCAGCGAGGTGGGGTTGTCTTAATTGTATAGACATTCCCTGTAAAAGGTCCACAGACACCGCTGGTATAGAGTGTCCAAATCTCTCCCTCATCCGGACGAGTTGACCAAGTCATCGGCTTAATCGTCCCTCCCTTGTTAAAATAGAGCTGGGTTCCGCATAAGTACATCCACTTCCGGGCGTTGCCAGCAGGACCGACAGCAGAAGAAGTGAGGTAATTTCTTCCTGTACTTGTGGTCGTAGTCCCAAAGGCCCAGGAACTCGTCTTCATGTCAGTAAATTTAGAACTCTCAAAGGGCACTTGAAGATTGTTAGTAATATCCCAAACCTCAGCTGTGAGGGTGTCATTAGGGACAACTCCTTTCACATGCCATCTAATTTCATAGACTGACCCCCTGAATGCCCAAGAAAGTCTACTACTCGGACTAAGAAGTGTGTAGTTAAGTGTGTCCTGCGATACTCCTCCTACTTCTTTGGTTACTTTGACTGAGTCAGCGGAGAAACTGCTAATATTAATGCCCAATCTTACATTCAATTTTGCACCGTCAAAACAAACCTCATTCACAGGAGAACCTCGCCAATAGTCCTTTCCACCTTCGGTAACAGGTGTCAACACCACCTTTGTTTTTTCAAGGAATACGCTATCTGGAAGAGTGCTATCCCGTTTTGGTCCATATAAAGAGAAGTAATATTCTGGTCGCTTCGCATAGTTTCCTGTACCCAGTGTATCAACGGTATCCAGGTCCCCTCCCACCCATCTAAGTTCATAGGAAGCATCCTTCACTAATGAATCCGCAAAAATTTCCGTTTTCAAGGAACAGGCAGTAGCTCCACCGGCAGTATGGGCATCAATAGCAGTTGGCTTTTGATAATTTGCTGCCCCGGCCTGAGGAATGACCATCACCATGTTTTCATAGGGGCTCCCTTCCAGACTAACCGGACACTTTCTAGTAAGAAAGACATTCGGCTGATAGTCATATCCGACAGCCCCATAGTAGTAAGCAAAACCGTTGGTCACATTGCTATCCACATAGGTATAAGATAGCCCATTGTCAGTGCCAAGTGTATCATACCCAGGAAGGGTATCTGCTCCTCCAGGATGATAGTAATACACATCGTTAAAGTCGCGCACTATAGTTACTCCGTCCATCTTATCACAAGTGAGAAGGAGCTCTCTTTTATCGGCTTTTGCTAAATCCGCTATGGTTTTTGCCTTATACAGGCGATACCCCTGAAAATCATAAGGCTCGTACATTTGATACTGAGAATACAACGCCTTGGGAGTTAGTGTGACAATAGTGTCATCCGGCGTTATAGTGGTGTCATAGAAGGTCTTAGCATCCTTAACTTCTGCCCAATCCCTGATGATGCTCTTTATGAGGAGAGTATCGGCGAGAGTATCTTGATAGATGAAATACCATCCGAGGGTATCAGGAATTTTTTGAATATAGGGGTCTGGAGTAAGTTCGGCTATCCTATCCCAGTAGAGATAGATTCTGTTATCCCCTGGCCGAGCGTGCAGTTTTGGAGCCTTTGGTGGAGCCGCAAGTTGGAATTTGTTGTTATAGATTTCCTGGGCAACATCAGAGACTTTTTTCAAGGTGGTGGTATCGTCAGCGCAGATAGCTCCGACGCAAGTTCTCACTATACTATCAACTGGAAGGTTGAATGGTCCCATACATTGGACAAACCTCTTATCTCCCTCACCATATATATCTTTATCATAAGCGTCCATCACCATTGTCTTGTAGTTGTAACCTTGTAGCATCACATACCGTTCAATATCGGTCTGAGGGTCAATCTCAATGGTAAATATCTTGAAAGCGGTCATACCAAGGACGCTGTCAGGAAGGATGTCACGAGAAAGCTCGGGTTGATCGGCATCTATCACTCTCACGGTCTTTCCTGTATTATTTACAGGACTTTCAAAGAAGCGGAAACCCACTACCCCTGTCTTGTCCCAACCTCCTTCATTTATATTTTGGTACTGCATTGCCAGATTTCTATCCACATCAAACGTTAACATGTCATTTGCCGCAGTGCCAGCTTCATTTCCGATATCACAATCCAGGCAGACACCAAGATAAACATCCCTGAGTGGAGCTCCACTTACATTTTTTACTTCAAAGACGAAAAAGATAATATCAGAGTTGTCTGCGTAGTTCCAGGCATAACTGGTCTGGTGAACCTCTACCCCTACCGATTTTTCCCCACTAAAGGTATATTGGGGGTCAAGGTCGTTATACATAGAGAATCCATCTTGACGGGAGAGAATTTGAGGAACACCAAGTGCATCCTTCACGGGCCATTCGGCGATATCGGCAGGGTCATTTGAGAGGTAAACCCTCGCCTGTGGGTCCCCCTCTCCAGTTGCTTCATTTCCGTCAAGGCTGATTGGGCCGAACTCGTATGCTCCACTATTAGGATTGTAACCGACAGCAACCTTCTTCACATCTCCAGCCCCAAGGGCGGCTACCCAAAGGCCGCCACCATAAATGTAGTTGTGACCTGTTCCCCTTGGCCAATATCCAGCTGGATTTCCTCCCAAAGGCAGAGCAAAAGGTCCGTAGTTTGTGGTAAGGATATCCCAGTTGTTGACATCAAGGTGTCTGGAACTTATCAGCCTGGAACCTGTAGTTTTCTTGGCCAGTCCCCAGCCGGCAGTAGCCGAGGCACAGACAAACAGCACGAGTAGCGCCACTCTGCTGAAGTAAAAGTCTTTTTTCTTTAACATAGAAATACCCTCCTTTTTAGCCACGGAAGACACGGAAATACACAGAATAAAACAATTTTCTATCTACGAATTCCGTGTTCTCCGTGGTTTCCGTGGCATTTTCATTTAAAAGTTGAAGGATAGCATTAGACGGATTCGCCGTGGCCCAGCATAGGCGCCGTAGGAGACTGTTCCAGGGACCCTGCCCGAATTAATTGGGTCACTTATATAATCCCTGTAAGCGGCCACATAAGTTTTATATGCCTCATCCTCCGGTGTAACCTGGCCATCCCCATCTAAGTCTCTCAGCTTGTTATAGTAGGAATTAATCATCTTTATTGTATCGGCCTTGTCTCCGTCTCCATTGTAATCTATTTTATCGGTTATCTCGTTATAGAGTGTGATGCTATCTGCAATAGTGGAAGTAAACATTGATGGCAGGATGAGTCTCCCGTCGTCAAGTGGGTCTCCGGTAACCGCATAGACATTCTCTACATTCTTGCGATTAAGGAGATTCAAGATTTCTAGTTGAGTAGAGAAACCAAGGCCAAAGAGTTTCAAATCTTTGGTTACCAGCAGGTCTGTATTCCAGGTCCAGGGCATTCGTCCTTCGTTGACATTTCCGACTTGTTCTCCTCGGGCGTTTTCCTTTGTGTAGGGTAAACCGCTACCAATATTGTTCTGGAAATTAATTGAGAGGCTGGCCAGAGGTTTTACGCCAAGAAGTGTCGGTCCGAACTTTTCCGGCAACTCAAAATTGGTACTGGCGGAAATAGTGTGTCTCTGGTCAAATTCAAGATAGTAATCAGTCTTTGGTAGTGGGATGAAAGTGCCGGTTGCGGGGTCCACACCTCCTCCATAGATATAACGGATATACGCCTCCCAAGCACTTGAACTTGTCCCCTTAGCAAAAGATAGACTATAGGAAATTTTACCTGAGAAGATTCCACCCGCTCTCTTCTGGACAGTTACTTCAAAACCCTTGGCATTTCCGTAATCAGAATTCAGATAGGCAGTGTATTCCCTTCCGGTCTGAAGGCTAATCTGTCGGCGTGTGCCAATTAGGTCAAAGATATCCTTATAATAGAGGGTTACATCCCCGGCAATATCAGAAGTAAATTGATGGGAAAAACCGGCTTCATAAGCAATCGTCTTCTGAGCTAACAGGTCCGGGTTACCCATAATCACATTGCCCCGAGCCAAGTTCGCTCCTAAACTCTCGTATAGGTATCGAAGTTCTGGAGTCTGGAAGAACTGACCGTAACTGAAGTGGAGGACGGTTCTATCGGAAATCGGATGAGAAACTCCCAGTCTCGGACTTAATCTATATTTAGGAAGTGACTTTATAGTAGAAGCAGTATCAGTAAGATTAAAATAGTCAACCTTTTTCCTGGCCGCTGGATTGAGATAATCCAGACGCAAACCAGCGTTGACAATCAGACCTTCAAACTCCATCTTGTCCTGAAGGTAAGCCGCTCCAGTAGCAGGATATTTATCGTAATAATCCTTGAAAGGCACGGGGTCCCAGGGGAGAGAATTTTGTTTTAGATAGACATGATGAAACTTACCTTCTACTCCTCCTTGAACCTGATGTGTTCGTGTTACCTGGCTAGTGAGGTCAAATTTTACCCCGTTATATTCTGCTTTGCGCTTGTGCCAGACCCTGTAGAGTCCCCTGCCTCCAAAGAAGATTCCACGAACTCCGTAGGGATTATCATCTACCGAGTTGTCTTGAGCCCTCCCCGCATAACCATCATAGATACTATCTGGTTGTGGCGCAGTATCTCCATACTTGTTAAGAAGAGTAGTCTTATCCTCGTCACTTATAAATGTGTAGTCTTCCCACCATTTTCTTGTCTTTTCCTCTGCCGGGTCTCTGACGCCAATTTGGCTCCTTGTTTCAAAATGATTGATATTAAGGACATAGAAAGTTAGTTTCCCTATTTGATGACGCCAGTTCAGAGTATACTGAGCCCCCTTAGTCATTCCAGCCCGAGTGTTCTCCAGTGCATACTTCCAAATAGCCGAATAGCGAGCTCGCTGGTCTCGGCTTAAAAGTCCACCAAGAGTAACTTTGGCATTCAAGGCTGGAATTTTGAAGGCGAGTTTTCCCTGAAAACGATAAGAATTGCCGTCAGTGTGTGGAAGATAGTATGTCTTTTCTTTTTTCCAGCCATCTTTCCAGCCATTTTGAATTCGCCACTCTTTTTCTCTATTCCAGGCTTCGGCACTACTATCCCCCCAACTTCCCGACCAATGTTTTAATCCGAGTGTGTCTTCGGTGGTATCTGCTTGATAGGTTGACTCACTGAATTGGAGTGTATCAGCCCAAAACCACTTACTACTTGGGTCTCTTACCCACATTTCATTATTGGTAATAAACCGGGCTTCAGCATCAGCAGATTGAGTATTGGTAATTTCAGAAGAAAGAAAATAGGTGAGATTCTTCATCAGTGGAACTGGTCCACCGAAATTTAGCTCAAAGCGGTTATAGTGGCGGGACCTTGAACCAAGAAATTCATCCGTCGTATATCTCCCCAAGCCACTAAATTTTTCTCCTCCTTCTTTGGTGACGATATTGACTACTCCGGACATCGCTTCACCATATTCAGCATTAAATCCCCCAGTAATCACCATTACTTCTTCTATGGCCTGAGTGTTTACCTGAAGTCCTATTCCACCAACTAGAGGATCCTGGACAGAAAGTCCGTCCACAAAATAGGAGATTTCGTCTTCCCTTCCTCCACGCACATGGATGAAGGCGCCACTTCCCACTGCCCCTGCGGTGTTTGATACTACATTAAGGGCACTGGCGGCTGGCAGTGCCGCAATTTCCTTGGTAGTTACTACCCGGGTAGTTGAGGTTCCGTCTTTAATTACCATCGGACGCTCTGCTTTCACTTCTACTACTTTCATTTCAATCACTGCAGGGTTCAGTTTGAAGTTCTGAGTGGTCGTCAAGTCCATAACCACTCTTACTTCGGTAAAGACCATTGGGTCATAACCCATCATTGAGGCTTTGACCGAATAGGTGCCTACGGGAATATTGATGATTACATAGTAACCATCAAGATTAGTGGCGGCACCCATTTGCGTTCCCACAATGACCACATTTGCCCCTGGCAAAGCTTCGCCAGTTTGGGCATCTGTCACTCTTCCGACAATTTTTCCCGTGGTGCCGGCTGAGACAAAACTCGCCCAGCACCAGACTAATCCACCGATAATGAGGAAGAGAGCCACTGCTTTGCTTATTTTGAACATCTTTTGTCCCTCCTTAAACCAGTTATTAGTTGATAGTTTATAGTTTATAGCTTTCTTCTCACCCCCCTTCAAGATATTTAGCCACAGATTTACAGACATTCTAACCCGTATAATCCGTCAAATCCGCGGTTATTAAAATTCCTAGGGCTTTATAATAATCTTAATTTTGTTACTCTCGGGTCAATGATGACTTCATCATTTTCAAAATCCAATTTTAGCCGCCAGGCTTGAAGTGTCTTTGCCCCAATTATTACTTTTTCTGATAATTCAGGGATTACCATGAACAAATCATCAAATCGATAACCATTTATACGGAAGTCAAGTGTAATACGCTCTTCAACTTCCAAACTCTCACCATTTTTGGCCGTGGCTAAAGTAAGTGGTTCTGGGAGATGTTCTACTATTCCAAGTTTCTCTGCAATATCCAATCTAATGCATGAATAGGTAGAGCCACTATCAAATAAAGCAATAACTCTCTCTTTCCCTTTTGACCCGGCAAGTTCTATTTCTTTCTGTATTCCGGCCATTTTTGAAGATATGCCTCACTTTGTTCAGCAATCTGATTACGCAGATTTTGAAAGATGATTACACCTCGATTAACTTATTATCTGTGTAATCAAGTATAGGATTGAAATTCCTATACGGCAAGATATTAGCCACAGAATCACACCCCGATTTTATCGGGGTGAAATTCCATGGCTTTATTTAGAAAAATCCTATACTGAAAGTATAATCCCTTATACAATTTAATTGGGCTCTCTCCGAAAATCAAGAGAGAGCCCAATAGGTTAGTTTTACCTCACAATCATCATTCGCTTCGTGCTGGAGAAGTTACCCGCATTCAACTGATAGAAGTAGATGCCATTGGACACTCTTGCGCCTTTATCGTCCGTGCCGTTCCATCTCGCAGTCTTATATCCTGCGGATTCGTGTCTGTCTACTAAAGTCTTCACTAATTGTCCGGCAAGGTTATAGACCTTCAGAGAAACACGGCAAGGATTCGGTAGGGCATATTCAATGTTGCACTTTCCAGAGGTCGGATTCGGATGGGTCTGAGCAAGGAAGAAGGACTTAGGCAATTCGGCAACGGGCTTGGGTAGTTCCTCTACTCCGACAACATATCCAGTGGCTGCTCCGCTCTCGTATTCATAATCTGGGGTCTTTACTATCGCGGTCACCGCGTATTTATAGCCACTGGCTGGGAGAGGAGGAACATCTGTAAATGTAAGTGTAACGGCATCTGTGATTCCAATCCTGGTCCAACTTGTATTCGCGAAAGGATATTTGTCATTCCAAGTCGCAGCCGTATCTGGATTCCGGTAGACAAAGTAACTATCTACTTCAGCATCACCACTGGCGAACCAGTCAAGGTCAAAGGTGTCCGGACCTACAGTAGTAATAATAAGATTGGAAGGGGGAAACCTTGTAATCCCTGTATCTGCTTCAAAACAGCCCCATACCATTTGAGAACTCGGGTCCGCTCCAATTCCTACATAGACGCCAATGTATTGATAGCGGGCGTCTGCCCAGGGAACACTGGTGGTATCATAGAACTTTCCATTGCCATAGCCAATTTCCGTTCCGAACATTGCATTGTCGTATCTGCGTGCCTCTGCACCTAAATTACTTTGCGCACCCACCATACAGATTGTATCCCCGGTTCCCGAAACAGTAATACTCGGCCAGATAAATCCCCTTGAGTCTTTTGACATTGTATCTGGTGTCGTCCACAATCCGCCTCCGATTCCCCCTTCATCTACGCAACTTATAGAAGCATTCCTTCCCGCGTGATGCCAGCAGACAATGGGAAGACCGTTAGCATCAATGGTTATCCCCGGAAAGCCGATCCAATTGCTACCTACAGTATAGCCCACAGGGTCCGGAGCTACACCCGTATAGGCATTCCAGCCAATTAGCCGGAAACTCCAAAGGGTATCCATTTTAGTCCACACCCAGATGGCGTTCTCAGCTGCATCGGTAACAATTCCCTCAGTATTTCCAGTCGTAGCCCAGTCGTATGCAGTAACCCCTCCCGCCACTGGTCCGTAGAGAAGACCGCTCAAATTGGGGTTGACCTGGCAGTATCTAATAGGCGCATCAGTCGCCACACCTATACCTTGAATAGAAGAGCCAGGTAATTTTGAGTCATCAAGATAGAAGAGGTGAATAGCATTTCCCACCTTCGGCGCTATTTTCGGATATTCTTGGGCTGAATCATTCGGAGTTGTCGCTTGAATAAAATCAGAAATATTCACCGGGGCACCCCAAGTATTTCCACCATCCGCTGAAGAGGAAATAAAGATATCCCCTTCCATAGCATTCTCAGAACCTAAGCCTCCAAAATAAAAGTCTCCCCAGCAAATATAAAGTGTGTTCGCCGCTTGACTGTAGCCGATACTTTGCCAGCCGGCAAATGTGGCTCCGGAATACACTTCCTTTATCCCCGTGCCGGGACTGTAAAACCACATTTTCCAAGTCCCTGCCACATCATCCCAGCCGTTAAATGCTACATGAGGCTGGTTACCGAGGACAAGGATATTGCTCTCCCCCATTGCCCCAAGGCCATCTCTGGTGTATTTATCAAAGGATGTGAATTTGTTCCATAAATCGTAGGTAACGCCCCGGTTCATAGAGCCCAACAAATACACATTGGTGTGCGTTACGGTATCGGGTGCGCCTGGTGCTTTTACATTCAGGGGCAGGTTAGTCCCTTTCAAGTTGAAGAAGCGCCCTTGGTGTTGTGGCATAACTGCCTCATCAAAAGCAAAACCTACTCCGGCTATCAGAGAGATAGCCACTAACGCAAAAATTAACTTCTTCATTTCCCTTTCCTCCTTTTTTGCTTTTTACTTTTTGCTTTTTGATTTTTTCAGCCAGAGGCTGACCTGCTTTCCTGACCGTTCGCTCCGCCTCCTAGCATAACGGACAGGTCAGCATGAAATTTTTGATTCTATATCTCACCTCCTCTGTTTTGAATATTCCAAAGATGTCTAGTCTCGGATAGAAAATTCTTGCTCTTTATTTCTTGACTTGACTCCGATGAATCGGAGTCTTCCTCTCACCTCCTTTCTCATTTTGTCTGCCCTAAAGCCATAAGGACGACAGAAGATTGTAGATTTCAGATTTTAGTTTTTTTCTTTCTTTTCGCCACGGTGAGTCTTTCCGGAAGATGGACTTCCATTTTATATATAGTTACTGGTGAAAAATTATTTATTCCAACAAAAAATAGTGATTTCCAGTCTGATTATTTCTTGAGTATCCTCGGAAATTATGATATAATTTAAATGTCAAAAAATTTCCGAGGAGGTTAA
>JBFLXN010000001.1:0-53017 GCA_040755715.1 Candidatus Edwardsiibacteriota bacterium | reverse complement strand
ATAATTTTCGCTCATTTGGTTTTAATTTAACTTGATTTTTTATTTTCAAGTATACCACCTCCTTTTGGAGGTAGTATATCATAAATAATTTAATTTGTCAAGAACTTATGTCATAAAGCACTAGAAAATCATTTCTGACTGTATCTAGTGTGGCGTACAAATATTCCTTTGGCAGATAAAGTCTCTTGAACCAATGAACGATGTTGTAAGCCAGTAGGAGAAGCTGGAAGAAAGCCACCTTGGCTGTCCAGTCCTTTGTTGGGATATGCCCCAGAGGATAATCGTAAAGAAGTTCTCGGACATCTTTTTCAATAATAGCTCTGCTGGCGTAGAATCGCCATATCCTCCACGGATGCATCTTCAGATTGGTAACAAGAACATGGTAGGCATACCTTTTGTGTTTGAAAAGGGTCAATTGCTTTGCCTCCACTGGGTCTTCGGGGATAGGGTGTCGAACTACCATAAAACGGTGAGGTGTCTTCCATTTGTAGGGTTGATATTGGAACTCTGCTGATTCCCAGCCATTCTTTAGTTTCTGAAAACGACATCCCATAGCTAGTCTTTTAATGGTCGGATAAAGTTTAGCTACAATCGCATAACCATAGCCCTCTTGATGGAGAAATTCTATAACCTTTTTGCAAAATAGTCCCGAATCGGCCCGAAATCGGATACGGGAATGAGCAATCGTCTTTGGAACTTTGGATAGACAGATTTTGGCTCAGATTTCCGCAATTTGTGGTTAAAAAGGAGGAGAAAAAATGTTGAAGAAATTTCTTTTGCCCATAGTTTTGCTTATTTTAAGTTTCGGAGTAAGCACTGCTAAGACGACTCTTTTTGTAATGGACCTTTCTGCTTCTGGAGTTTCTGAGGATGAGGTGAAGACAATGACTTACAGACTAATTGCAGAACTGGACAAACTTCAGGAACGAAGCTGGTTTACATTAGTTACAACCGAGAAGAGGGAGAGCGTCTTGAAGGAATGGGCACTTCAGCATACAGGTGCCTGTGACCAGGCGAGTTGCATTGCCAAATTTGGAAAGGCACTTGGAGTGAGAAAGATAATTGGAGGGAATGTGGGAAAAGTTGGACAGACATATGCTGTTACTTTAATGTTAGTGAATGTTGCCACTGTCAAAGTGGAGAAGACTGCTGTCCGAGACTATAAAGGTGAGATAGATGGACTTTTGGGCATTTTTTCTTCTATTGCCGCAGAAATTGTTGGGAAAGAAGGAATAACCTATCTTGGTAAAAATAATCAAAGCTATGAAGAGTATAAGAATGAAAAAGACGGCGAGTCGGAGCTGGGATTCGGCTTCTTACAAGCGCTCGGACTCCGGCTTTCGGGTAGCGTCTTCTCCATAATGCTGGGTAAATTAAATCTGCGAAATCATCCCTTTATTTAGTAGCAAGTAGCGAGAAAAGAGTTTTTAATTCTCTCTACTTGTTGACAAAACACTATGAATAAAATTTGCCAATTATTTGTATTTAATTCGTTCCATTCGTGCAATTCGTAGTATAATTTCCTATGCCATTGAAGAAAATCCCCAAAATATCAAACCGTGGTAGCGGGGTTGCCACGCCCCTACACTTAGTAAAGGGTCTCCTCAAAGGTGACAAAGTTGCTTTAGCCAAGGCGATTTCTCAAGTAGAAAATCGCTCTGATGGTTATAAGCATCTCCTGAGAGAAATTTTCTCTCATAGTAGAGAGAGTTATCGTCTTGGAATTACTGGTCCCCCCGGAGCAGGAAAGAGCACTCTGGTTGACAAACTTGCCCAGAGAATTTTGGCTAAAGGAGAAAAAGTTGGGATTATTGCGGTTGACCCGACCAGTCCATTTTCGGGGGGGGCAATCTTAGGCGACCGCATTCGGATGATGGAGTTGACTGGTAAAGAAGGCCTCTTCATCAGAAGTATGGCTACCAGAGGGAGTCTTGGAGGATTAGCCCGAGCAACTAATGAGGTAGCTTTGCTAATGGAGGCCTTCGGAATAGATTATGTTATTATTGAAACCGTGGGTGTCGGTCAGGTTGAACTGGATATCGCTGATGCTGGCGATACTACCGTTCTGGTTCTGGTGCCAGAATCCGGAGATAGCATTCAAGTGATGAAAGCTGGATTATTAGAGATTGCTGATATTATTGTGGTTAATAAAGCTGATAGACAAGGGGCACACGGTTTGGTTAAGGAACTAAAGGTTGTTTCGGAACTCCGCCAGAAAAACAATGGCTGGGACTATCCCATATTGATGACTGAAGCAGTTAACGATAAAGGAATTGATGGACTTCTACAATCTATACTTACACACAGAAGATATTTAACAAATAGTGGGCTTTTTGAAGTCAATCGTAAACGCCAGATTAAATCCCAACTCAAGGCAATATTGGAAGAAAAAATTAGAGAACATCTTACTCTCAAAGAGAATCGTTTGGATGAAGCAGTGGAACGGATATATAAGAAAGAAATTGACCCATTCAAAATAGTTGATAACCTTTTAGCCAAGAGGAGAAGATAAATTCAAATATCTCCGATGTCCCGATTTTCATCGGGAATATGGAGTCATCGGACAAAATGACAATCCCAAATTTTTTAAACATTTCAAATTTTGATCTGTTGCTTTGTCAACTAACTAAAGGTATGATTTCGCAGTCTGGGCAAATACAACCCTTATTTATTTTACATGGCAATATGTGATTTTTAAATTTATTAGCGAGGTAAAAAATATGGATGAGATAAACAAACTTAGAAAAGAATGGGAGAGAAAACTCTCCGAAGAGGGTAAACAGAGACCGTGGAAATTTACGACTATTTCAGGAGAGCCAGTAGGAGTGCTTTATACACCAGAAGATGTCGTGGGCGTAGATTATTTGAAAGACATAGGTTTTCCAGGAGAATATCCTTATACTCGTGGTGTCTATTACAATATGTATCGTGGACGGTTGTGGACAATGCGTCAATTTTCAGGATTCGGTACACCCAAAGATACAAATGCCAGATATAAATTTCTTCTCAAACACGGTCAGACAGGACTTTCGGTCGCCTTTCATTTTCCTACACTTTATGGGAGAGATTCTGACCATCCGCTTTCCAAAGGTGAAGTGGGAAGATGCGGAGTAGCAGTTGACTCTCTGAAGGATATGGAGACAATATTCCACGGTATTCCATTGGATAAGATTTCTACTTCTATGACGATTAATGCCCCAGCAGGAATTCTTTTGGCGATGTATATAGCGGTGGGAGAAAAACAGAGCGTTGACTCAAAGCTTCTCACTGGCACAATTCAAAATGATATATTAAAAGAGTATCAAGCCCAGAAATCCTGGATTTTTCCTCCCGAACCTTCAATGCGCATCATTACTGATATTATGAAATTCAGTGCCGATTATGTGCCGAAATGGAATACCATCAGCATCAGTGGTTACCACATTCGTGAAGCCGGTTCAACAGCAGTTCAGGAACTGGCTTTTACTTTAGCCAATGGATTTGCCTATGTGGAGGCGGGGGTAAGAGCTGGTATGGAGGTAGATACATTTGCCCCACGCCTTTCTTTCTTCTTTAATGCTCATTTAGATTTTTTTGAAGAAATAGCCAAATATAGAGCGGCCAGACGCATCTGGGCTAAAAGGATGAAAGAAAAGTACAAAGCCAAAGACCCACGGTCTTGTCTTCTGAGATTTCATACCCAAACTGCGGGTTGCAGTCTTACCGCTCAACAGCCGGAAAATAATATTGTGCGCACCGCGTTTGAAGCCTTATCAGCAGTTTTGGGTGGAACACAAAGTCTGCACACTAATTCAATGGATGAAACTTATGCTTTACCAACAGAAAAGGCAGCCAAAATTGCCTTGCGAACCCAGCAGGTTATTGCTTACGAAACTGGAGTCGCCAATACCATTGACCCACTTGCTGGTTCATATTATGTAGAAGTATTAACTAACAGGATGGTAGAAGAAGCAGAAAAATATTTTGAAAAGATTGAAATCTTAGGTGGAGTAATTAAGGCGATTGAGAAAGGATTCTTCCAGAAGGAAATTGCCGACAGTGCTTACCGCTATCAAAAAGAACTTGAGAAAAAAGAAAAAATTGTGGTGGGAGTGAATGAATTCGCAGATGAAATACAACCGGAAATTGAACTCTTGAAGATTGGTCCTGGGGTGGAGCAAGAACAAATCAAAAACTTAAATAAAGTGCGTCGGGAGAGAGACAACTTGAAAGTGAAGAAGACTCTGGAACAATTAAAAAAAGCCGCCAAAAGCAAAGATAATCTAATGCCAAGATTCTTAGAATGCGTTCGTTGTTATACCACCATTGGTGAGATTTGTGACGCCTTGAGAGAAGTCTTTGGCGAATATAAAGAACCACCGGTCTTTTGAATGCTGGACGCTAAACGCTAAATGCCTGACGCTTGACGCTGAACGCCAGGCACCGAGCGTAAGGCGTAAAACGTGCCTAAAAGGAGGATTGAATGTATCCTTTTGAAAAATTAGAGATATGGCAATTGTCATTGGATCTTGTGGAAAAGATATACAAAATTACAGCAAAACTCCCAGAAGATGAAAAATTTGGCTTGTCAAGTCAACTCAAAAGAGTCGCTGTCTCTGTATCTTTAAATATCGCAGAAGGAAGAGCTTCGGACAGCGATGCCGAATTCAGAAGATTTCTTGGGATTTCTCTTAAGTCACTTGTTGAAATAATTGCCTGTATGAAAGTATGTGAGAGGCTGGGATTTCTTGAAAACATTGTAGTTAAAGATATCTGTGAATTTTGTGATAAAATTGAAGCAAAAACTAGAAAATTTAGAAATGCGCTTAGTGTTAAACGCCAGAGACGTCAAGCCTCGAGCGTGAAGCGTGAAGCGTAAGGCGTGAAGCGTCTATCGGAGGCATTATGGAGAGAAAGATTCGTGTTTTAATCGCTAAACCTGGACTTGATGGGCATGACCGGGGAGCAAAAGTCGTAGCCAGGGCCCTGAGAGATGCAGGAATGGAAGTTATTTATACCGGTCTGCATCAAACACCAGAAATGATTGTAGAAACAGCAATTCAAGAAGATGTGGAGGTAATAGGAGTAAGCATCCTTTCTGGTGCCCATATGACAGTCTTTCCTAAAATCCTTAAACTCTTAAAAGAAAAGAAGGCAACTGGAATTACACTTACAGGGGGGGGGATAATTCCTGAGGAAGACATAAGGGCGCTAAAAAAAATGGGGGTGAAACAACTTTTTGGCCCAGGTACACCCACTACGGAAATAGTCAACTTTATCCAGAAAACAGTGAAGAAACACAGTTGATAGTTCATAGTTTATAGTTGATGGTATGAACTACGAACCATGAACTATGAACTTTTTTTAGCAAGCCTTTGAAGGGAAATTAAAAGTGAAATTCAGAAGTATGGAAATTTTTCTTTTGAGTGATGGAAAATTTGCTCTTGATGGAGGGGCGATGTTTGGCGTCGTCCCTAAGGTTATCTGGGAGAGACTTAGCACACCTGATGAAAAGAATAGAATTGAATTGGGACTGAACTGTCTCTTGATTGAAACAAAGGGCAAAAAAATATTGATTGATACAGGGATAGGAGATAAGTTCAGCAAAAAAATTGCCGAGATATATGGAATTGACAAAAAAGATACACTAATTTCTTCACTCAAAAAGATTGGAGTGTCGCCAAACAATATTGACATTGTCATAAATACACATCTGCATTTTGACCACTGCGGTGGGAATACCATAAGGACAGAAGACGGCAAAATTGTGCCAACATTTCCAAAAGCAAAGTATTTTATTCAAAAAAAAGAATGGGAAGACGCTATTTCACCCAATGAGAGGACAAAGGCAAGTTATCTTGCAGAGAATTTTCTTCCCTTGTTAGAGTTTAAACAATTAGAATTAATTGAGGGAGATATAGAGATAGTGCCGGGGATAAAGACTTTGGTTACCGGAGGACATACTGAGGGACATCAGAGTATTTTAATTCAGGACGGAGAAAAGACGGCTATATACTTTGGTGATTTAATTCCTACAACCTCACACCTGAAGATTCCTTTTGTGATGGGCTACGACCTCTATCCGCTTGTGACAATGGGGAAAAAGAAGGAATTACTTAAGAAAGCAAAGGAAGAAGAATGGCTATTAATCTTTGAACACGACCTCAAAATAGGAATAGTGTGTAGTAAAGATTTGGAGAAACCATTATGAATATTGAAGAGAGATTGAAACATTTAGAAAAACTAAAGAAAGAGGCACTTTTAGGCGGCGGAGAAGAGAGAATTAAAAGACAACACGAAGGAGGTAAACTGACCGCCCGGGAAAGGATTGATTTGCTTTTGGATAAGGGTAGTTTCAAAGAGATGGATATGTTTGTTACTCACCGCTGTATTGATTTTGAGATGGAGAAGAAAAAAATCTTAGGTGATGGAGTAATCACTGGCTATGGGCAAATCAATGGGCGTCTGGCTTATGTCCTTTCTGAGGACTTTACTGTATTTGGTGGCTCTTTAAGTATGGCTTATGCAGAAAAGATTTGTAAGATTCAAGATTTGGCAATGAAGAATGGTGCGCCCATTATTGGATTAAAAGATTCAGGAGGTGCCAGAATTCAAGAAGGCGTAGATAGCCTGGCAGGGTATTCAGATATTTTTTTGCGAAATGTTTTGGCTTCTGGGGTAGTTCCCCAGATTTCAGCGATTATGGGTCCTTGTGCTGGAGGAGCGGTGTATTCGCCAGCACTGACAGATTTCGTATTTATGGTGCAGGGAACCTCCTATATGTTCCTTACCGGACCTGATGTGATTAAAACAGTAACACATGAAGAGGTTACCTTTGAGCAACTTGGTGGCGCAATGGTGCATAACACTACGAGCGGTGTGGCTCATTTTGCTATAGAAACAGAAGAGGAATGTCTAAAGGGAATTCGTGAATTACTGACCTATTTGCCTCAGAACAATCTTGAGGACCCACCTGTAGTTGAATGTAAGGATGACCCAAATCGTATGGATGCTGAATTAGACAGAATAGTTCCTGATAGTCCGATAAAACCTTACGATATGAAGGAGATAATTCATCGGGTTGTTGATAACGGTGAATTTTTAGAGGTGCACCAGCATTTTGCTGAAAACCTGATTGTAGGCTTCGCCAGACTCAATGGGAGAAGCGTTGGCCTTGTGGCAAATCAGCCCGCAGTCTTAGCTGGCGTTTTAGATACTCTCTCTTCTGTTAAGGGAGCGAGATTTGTAAGATTTTGTGATTGTTTTAATATTCCGTTGGTTGTCTTTGAAGATGTGCCCGGTTTTTTGCCAGGCGTAGCTCAAGAACACAGTGGTGTAATTAAACAGGGAGCAAAATTGATGTTCGCCTTTTGTGAGGCAACAGTGCCACGATTGACTGTCATAACCCGGAAAGCTTACGGCGGTGCGTATTGCGTAATGAATAGTAAACATATTCGTGCAGATATTAATTATGCTTGGCCCACGGCGGAAATTGCGGTGATGGGTCCTGAGGGTGCAGTCAATATTTTGTATCGTGAGGAAATTGCTAAGGCAGAAGATTCGGCAAAAATAAGAGCTGAAAAAGTGGCTGAATATGTAGACAAATTTGCTAATCCGTTTATCACAGCCTCTCGTGGATACATAGATGAAATCATTCGTCCCAGTGAAACAAGACCAAAACTAATCAATGCCTTGGAGATGCTACAAAACAAGAGAGACACAAACCCACCCAAAAAGCATGGGAACATACCGCTGTAAAAAACGCAGGAAACGCAGGATCGTCTGCCTAAGGCAGACTCGCAGGAGACTACGGAACTTAAACAGTGCTTTGTTAAATTTTGGCTCAAAATCTGCCTGAAAGCCTTCTGGCACAATAATATAAGCCTGTGAATGCGCTTTTCTTGTGCTTTTCAGGACGCCCTGAAGCCCCGATTTATCGGGGCTTGGGCTGTCTTTCTTCCCCCGACTTGTCGGGGGACAAGAGAAGAACAAGCCAAGAAGGCTTAAACGCTTGTCAGTGTTGATTTTCGTGCCAATTTTAGACAAAATTTTAACAAAGTCCTGTTAAATACAAAGAGGAGAAAAAAATATGTCAACCCCCAATGAAAGAATAGTAGTTGACCCAAATATTATGCTTGGTAAACCTGTAATTCGTGGCACAAGAATTCCGGTTTACTTGATACTGGAACTTTTGTCATCCGGCTGTTCAGCGGAAGAGATAATTGATGACTATCCAGAATTGCAGAGAGAGGATGTTTTGGCGGCAATATGGTATGCTTCTCAGGTAACTCAATATGAAGAGGTGGGCCTTGTCTGAACTCAAGATTTTAGGCAATGAAAACATTAGTCCTAAAATTATTAGTTTTTTGAAGGAAGTTGGATTTGATGCCAAAAGAACTACAGAGTTTTCCGTGGGTCTGCCGGATAGAAAAGTGGTTGATATTGCCAAGGGGAAAGGGTTTGTCATTCTGACCTTTGATTTGGATTTTGGAGAGTTGTATTATCGCTCAGGCAAGGGCAGTTTCGGTGTATGGGTCTTGAGAATCAAGCCCCCTACAGTGGAACATGCAATTGAAATTCTGAGAGAGTTCATAGGAAGTCCAGGTTTCAAAAACATAGAACACAACAGGTCTTTGGTGATAATATCAGAAACAAAGTATAGAGTAAGGCAGGTTGCCATTTAAGAGAAGAGGCAAGCCATGTTGAAGAAATTTCTTTTGCCCATAGTTTTGTTTATTTTAAGTTTCGGAGTAAGCACTGCTAAGACGACTCTTTCTGTCATGGACCTTTCTGCTTCTGGAGTTTCTGAGGATGAGGCGAAGACAATGACTTACAGACTAATTGCAGAACTGGACAAACTTCAGGAACGAAGCTGGTTTACATTAGTTACAACCGAGAAGAGGGAGAGCGTCTTGAAGGAATGGGCACTTCAGCATACAGGTGCCTGTGACCAAGCAAGTTGTATTGCCAAGTTTGGTAAGGCACTCGGAGTAAGGAAAATGATTGGAGGAAATGTAGGTAAGGTCGGACAGACATATTCCGTGACCTTGCTCCTCGTGGATGTGGCCACGGCGAAGGTAGAGAAAACGGCAAGGAGAGAGCATAAAGGTGAAGTGGATGCTCTTCTCGGCATTTTTTCTTCTCTTGCAGGAGAGATTGTGGGAAAAGAGGTGAAAGAAGAGGAAATGACAGCTCCTGTAGCACCACCGCCTCCGCTGCCTGCACCAGTGGAAACGGTGGCAGTAACACTATCTGCACCCACTTCAAAGATTAAGAAGATTTATGGAAAAGGTTATCAGCTTTATGAGCTAAAAAAATATGCTGAGGCAAAGATAGAATTTGAGAATGTTCTCAAAATGGCGCCTCCAGAGAGTTCCTATCGGGAAAAGGCAGAAAAATATCTTAAAGCGATAGAAGAAAAGCTTTCACGAGCTTATGATGAGGCTCGGGTTCGCTACATCATGGCTGATATGAGTTTGGGTGGGCCTGTTTCCTACTATCGGGGTTATCCGAATGACGCCAACGCCGTTGAAGCAGTTAGGAGATGGGATGGCGGTGTCAGGGTCACCAATGCCAACCGGTTTGAGCGGAAGATTGTAGGAGAGAAAAGCTGGCAGATAGTCTACAAGGGCACCAACAGGACGATAGACAGAATGGATGTCAGGCTCACTACTGACTAAGCGGCAGAATAAGGATAGAAGAGATCAATAGCCCAGCCTTTTATGGCTGGGAATAGAAGGAACCTGCTATTTGAGTTTATCAGAAAGAGGAGAAGCAAATGGCTAGCCGGTGGGTTGATTGGTTAGAACAAGCAAAAAGAGATTTAGCACATGCACAGAAGGATACGGAAGAAAAGTTTTATGAGTGGGCATGCTTTAGTGCGCAACAATCGGCAGAAAAAGCAGTAAAAGCCCTATATTTATTTCGTAATATGGAAGCCTGGGGACATTCGGTAAGTAGTCTCTTAAAAAATCTCGCCACAGATGTGCCTGAAGATTTGATAGAAAAGGGCGCTAGATTGGATAGATTTTATATTCCCACTAGGTATGCAAATAGTTTTGAAACTGGTACACCAAAAGAATATTTTTTTAAAAACGATGCCGAGGAGGCGATAAAAAATGCAAGCGAAATTATCAAATACTGTGAAAGTTTACTCCCTAAATAGAGAAGAGGTTTTGACTAAGTTGTCAAAGATTGCCCGAGAGTTGATTTCCCAAGATAAAAATGTTTTAAAGATTGTCCTTTTCGGTTCTCTATCAAATAGCAACTATTCGCCTCATAGTGATATTGATTTATTAATTATTCTTGCCAACGATAAGAGAAGAAGAATGGACCGAATACCCCAATATCTGCTTTATTTTCTTTCTGTCGGTTTACCTGTTGATGTTTTCCCTTTTACCATTGAAGAAGTTGTAAAGGCAGGGGAAAATTCATTTTTCAAAAGGATTAACGAAAACGGGATTATCCTCGCCCAGAAAGAATAATCTTACACCAAAAACTCCTCCTCTTTGATGGGAGAGGAAAAAGGTGGAGAAGAAAAAATTATGTTTAAAAAAATTCTCATCGCTAATCGGGGGGAAATTGCCTTGCGGGTGATGCGCGCCTGCAGGGAACTGAATATTCTCTCTGTCGCTGTCTTTTCCGAAGCAGATAGGAGTGCACCTCATACAAGATATGCTGATGAAGCCTATTTCATAGGTCCTTCTCCTTCTACCGAGAGTTATCTCAGGATAGACAAAATTCTTGATGTAGCAAAGAAGTCAAAGGCAGAAGCAATTCACCCAGGATATGGATTTTTAGCAGAGAACGAGAATTTTGCCAAAGCGGTAGAGGGTGCCGGAATAATGTTTATCGGTCCTACCAGTAAAGCCATGGCACTCTTAGGGGATAAAACAGCGGCGAGACAGACTATGTCTAAGGCAGGCATTCCCATTATTCCCGGGATGGAAAAACCTCTAAGAAATGAAGAAGAAGCAAAGAAAATAGCAGAAAAGATAGGATTTCCCATTCTCATAAAGGCAGCCGGCGGTGGGGGGGGGAAGGGAATGCGCATGGTGGAAAATAAAAGTGGACTGCAGAGCGCACTTAAAGGTGCAATTGCTGAAGCTTCCTCCGCCTTTGGAAATCCAGCAGTATATATAGAGAAATATCTTCTCCATCCAAGACATGTGGAAATTCAAGTCTTGGCTGATAACTTCGGTAAGGTGGTTCATCTCAATGAAAGAGAATGTTCCATCCAGAGACGCTATCAGAAGATGATAGAAGAATCTCCCTGCTGTATTATGACAGAAGATTTGAGAAGAAAGATGGGAGAGTCTGCAAAGAAGGTGGCAAAGACCGCAGGATATACAAATGCCGGAACAGTAGAATTTCTTGTGGATAAAAATAAAAACTTCTATTTTCTGGAGGTCAATACCCGTCTTCAGGTTGAACATCCTGTCACAGAATTGGTTACTGGAATAGATATTGTAAAGGAACAAATTCATATTGCCAGTGGCGAAAAACTCAGACTAAAACAGGAAGAGGTCTGGCTCCGTGGGGCTGCCATTGAATGCCGAATTTCTGCTGAAGATCCGGACAATAACTTCTTCCCTTCTACCGGAAGGATTGAGGAAATTGTAGACCCTACCGGTCCTGGGATAAGAGTGGAGAGTGGAATCTTTGAAGGGTATGAGATTCCACTCTTCTATGACCCACTCATAGCCAAGGTTCTTGCCTGGGGCAGGGACAGGCAGGAAGCAATTGTGCGAATGCAGAGGGCATTGAGTGAATATAAAATAAAAGGAATAAAGACTACCATCCCCTTTCACAAACGGATTCTTTCCCATAGGGACTTCTTAGGAGGCAATTTTGATACAGGTTTTTTGCAAAAGATACTTGATACGCCTCTACCAAAAGAGCAAAACGAAGAGATAGCGGCAATGGCGGCGGCAATCATCGCACTTAAAGAGGAAGAATCACCAATTATAAAAGAAAGTAAAGAAACAATGAGCAATTGGAAAAAGGTTAGCCGATGGATGATGCTGAGAAGGTGAACAATACATAAAATAGTAACGAGGAGAAATAGGTTTATTGGGTTTACTCAGTTTATTGAGTTTATCGGGTTGTTAAAACCCAATGAACCCAAAAACTCAACAAACTCAATTAACTCAATACTTTCTACTTACTACTCACTACTGCCGAGTGTAGCGAGGCGCTATGGCTTATCTTGTTTCGGTGCAAAATAAAACTTATAGAATTGAAATTGAAAACCACTACAGTGAATCAAGAGAAGATATTTATTCTCTTTTGATTGATGGACAACCAAAGGAAGTCGGTGTTTCTGTAGTAAATAAACCAGGACATCTATCTTTGCTCCTTGCCAATGAATCTTATGATATTGAAGTGGATAAAGAAGAAGACGGATACTATGTCTCTATGAGAGATGAAACCTATCATGTGAGAGTGGAAGATGAAAGGGTTAAGAAGGTGGAGAGGGAAATGGGTAGGCATAAATCTGGTGTTTTAGCGGTCAAGGCACCAATGCCTGGTTTGGTTGTTGCTGTAGAGGTGAAAGCAGGGGACACGGTAGAAAAGGGGAAAGGAGTAGTCATTTTAGAAGCAATGAAGATGCAAAATGAAATTCGGGCACCCAAAGAAGGAGTAGTAAAAGAAATAATAGTTCATCAAGGTGCAAAAGTAAATGGCGGGGATGTGTTGGTGGTATTGGAGTGAAGGAGGTGAAGAGCAATGTTTCTTTTATTATCTTTAGCGTTATCTTTGTTGCCGATAGAAGCTCAGACAAGCGAAAGTGGTAAAAGGCTCTTGTTAGGTATGGAAATTGCTCCTTTTGGTCCTATACCTTGCTTCTGGCAGTGTTTTTATGGATTCCCACTCAAATCAGGTAGTGTTCTAAGAAGAGAAAACGGAAATCGCATTAAGCTCCGAGGACTAACAATAAGTGTCGGACTGCAATATATTCTTTGATTCCATAAACTATGAAAAAGGAACTTCTGTATCTTCCCGATGATGTAAGAGATCTAGATTACCAAAGAGACCTGGGTTTTCCTGGGGATTATCCTTTTACTCGTGGCATCTATTCCACGATGTATCGGGGTAAACTCTGGACGATGCGGCAATACTCAGGATATGCTGCCGCTGAAGAATCTAACCGCAGATACAAATATCTTTTGCAACAAGGGCAAACCGGCCTTTCCGTGGCATTTGATTTGCCAACACAGATGGGCTATAATTCTGACCATCCAATGGCTTCAGGAGAAGTTGGCAAGACAGGCGTGGCTATTGATTCACTTGAAGATATGGAAAGACTTTTTAAGGGAATTCTTTTGGATAAAGTCTCTACTTCAATGACCATCAATGCTACTGCTGCTGTTCTGCTGGGAATGTATGTTGCCGTGGCAGAAAAACAAGGAGTGAAACCAGAGACACTTGAAGGCACAATTCAGAATGATATTCTAAAAGAATATATCGCTCGGGGGACTTATATATTTCCACCAGAACCTTCTCTGCGTTTGACTACAGATATCTTTGCTTATTGCGGAAAACACCTACCAAAATGGAATACCATTTCTATCAGTGGCTATCACATCAGAGAGGCAGGCTCAACTGCAGTTCAGGAGATTGCTTTTACCTTAGCCAATGCTATTGCTTATGTGCAGTCCGCTAGGCAAGCTGGATTGAACATAGACGATTTTGCTCCACGCCTTTCTTTCTTCTTTAATGCCCACAATAACCTCTTTGAAGAGATTGCCAAATTCAGAGCAGCCAGAAGATTGTGGGCAAGAATAATGAAGGAAAAATTTGAAGCACAAAATCCTCGCTCTTGGATGTTGAGATTTCATACTCAAACCGCTGGATGCACCCTCACCGCCCAGCAATCTGAAAATAATGCTGTGAGAGTGACCTTACAGGCCTTAGCCGCTGTTCTAGGTGGGACACAATCACTTCATACTAATGCGAAAGACGAAGCTCTAGCTCTTCCATCTGAAGAATCAGTCAAATTGGCATTGCGCACACAACAAATCATTGGTTATGAGACTAAAGTTACTGAGACCATTGACCCTCTGGGTGGCTCCTACTATCTAGAATGGTTGACAGCTCATCTGGAAGAGAAGGCAAAAAAATATTTAGAAGAGATTGAAAATCTGGGTGGAGCTCTGAAAGCCATTGAAACCGGTTTTTATCAAAAGGAGATACAGAAGAGTGCTTACGAGTGTCAAAAGAAAATTGAAGAAAAAAAAGAAATCATCGTCGGAGTTAATGAATTTATTGAAGCCGAGAAGGAAAAGCATTTTAAGATACTAAAAGTCAATCCCCAAGTGGCAAAGAGACAAATTCTCAGACTGAAACGATTGAAACAAAGGCGAAACAATCTCAAGGTTAAACAGTCGTTAGAAAATCTCAAAAGAACGGCTAAGGGTAAAGAAAATTTAATGTTACCAATAATTGAAGCAGTAAAATGCTATGCCACCATTGGCGAAATTTGTGATATCCTAAAAGAGGTATTTGGTGAGTACAAAGAAAAAGTTGTTTTCTAAATTTGACCATATCGGCATTGCGGTAGAGAATTTAGAGATGGCTACAAAACTTTATGGTGAAGTCTTTACCCTGGGGAAATATAAGATAGTAACATTGCCAGAGCGAGGAATTCGTCTGGCTCTCTTTGATTTGAAAGGGATAAAGATTGAACTTTTGGAATCATTAAAGGAAGATAGTGTCATTGCCCGATTTATTAGAAAGAGAGGCCCCGGACTTCACCATATTTGTTTTGGAGTAAAAAATTTAGATACCGTATTATCTCAGTTAGCTCAAAATGGGATACAAACGATTGATACACCACGGATGGGTAGTGAAGGTAAACGAGTTGTCTTCTTTAAACCCGAAACTACCTTGGGTGTCTTAATAGAGTTAATTGAAGACAAGAAAACGATAGAAAGAGTTAACAAAGACACCCCATGCCAAAAGCGGGAAGCGTGAGGCGTAAAGCGTATTAGGAGGAGATATCTATGCGTTACAAGATGAACACTAAAGTAGTTCACGGAGGGCTAAAACCCGACCCTGCAACTGGGGCACATGTCCCTCCAATCTATCAGACTTCTACCTTTGTCTTCAAGAATGCAGAAGAAGGTGCGGCACTCTTTGCCAAGAAGAAGGAGGGATATATCTATACCCGTCTTGGAAATCCAACAATTTCTGCCCTGGAAAGAAAAGTTGCTTATTTAGAAGGTGCAGAAGAAGGGCTGGCTTTTGCTTCAGGTATGGCGGCGATTTTTGCTACTATTTTCGCTTTAGCTTCAAACGGAGCTCATCTCATTTCAGATAATACACTTTATGGAGGAACATTTGCTCTTTTTACTAATGTTCTCCCTAAGTTAGGAATTAAAATAAGTCTTGTCGATGCTATCAGTACCAAAAACATAGAAAAGGAAATTCAGAAAAATACAAAATTGGTATATATAGAAACGCCAACAAATCCTAACTTAAAGGTGATTGATATTGGGACGGTATCAAGGCTTTGCAAAAGGCATCGCTTGCCGCTTATTGTTGATAACACATTTGCTACTCCTTATCTTCAGCGTCCATTGGAGTGGGGTGCAGATATTGTGATTCACAGTACTACAAAGTATATCGGTGGACACGGAGATACCATTGGCGGAATAATGGTAGGCAAAAAGGATTTTGTGGAGATGGTAAAGAATGACTATGCGATTAACATTGGTGGATGTGCTAGTCCTTTTAATGCATTCTTGAATTTGCGGGGATTGAAAACTTTAGCCGTGAGAATGAAAAGACATTCAGAAAATGCCATGCAAGTAGCAAAGTTCTTGGAATCACATAAAAAAGTAAAAAGAGTCTTTTATCCAGGACTGACAAGCCATCCACAACATACAATTGCGAAGAAACAAATGAGTGATTTTGGAGGAATGGTTGCTTTTGAATTGACTGGTGGTAGAGAAGCAGGCCGGCGAGTTTGTAATAGTGTTAAACTTTGCACTCTGGCTGTGAGTTTGGGAGATACAGATACCTTGATTGAGCATCCAGCGTCAATGACGCATTATACTTATAGTGAAGAAGAATGTTTGAAATTCGGTATTACACCGGGTTTAATTAGGCTTTCGGTGGGCTTAGAAGATGCTGAGGATATCATTGAAGATTTGAAACAGGCGTTAGAGAAAGCATAGGCGCGCTGAGCGCTATACGCTACACACTGAACGCATCAAGCGTAGAGTGTAAAGCGTAGTTAAAAAGGGAGGCTGTAATGTCTATTGGTATTCCCAAAGAGATACTCTGGAGTGAAGGATTAAGTGAAAATAGAGTTAGCCTTTCACCATCAGGTGTGAAAGAACTGTGTTCAGCCGGTATTGAGATTTATGTGGAGAGCAAGGCCGGTGAAGGCGCAGGATTTAAGGATGAAGATTATCAAAAGGCAGGGGCACAGATTGTCTATTCCAAAGAAGAGGTCTATGGTCGTTCTGATATCATAGTAAAAGTCAGTCGTCCGTTGAAAGAGAAGTGGGAACTTTTGAGAGAAGAACAGACACTCCTGGGTTTTCTGCATTTAGCCGTGGCTCCAAAAGAATTTTTAGATTTGCTTTTAAGCAAGAAAATCACCGCTATAGGATATGAGACAATTCAAACTAAAGATGAGCATCTTCCTATTCTTAAGCCGATGAGCCAGATTGCCGGCAAGATGGCGGTTCAGATTGCCGGGAGGTTATTAGAAAATACTACTAAGGGTGGAAGAGGAGTCCTTCTAAGCGGAGTTTCTGGTGTGCCTCCGGCAGAGGTTGTCATCATAGGTACCGGCACACTGGGTTTCTATGCCGCTAGATCCTTTGCCGGAATTGGAGCGACAGTATATGTTTTAGGAAGAAATCTAAGACGCCTTGAAGAAATAGAACAAATCTGTTCTCACCAAAGAATTATCACCATGGTATCAAATAAACATAATCTGGAAACAGTCGTAAAATTTGCTGATGTGCTTGTTACCTGTGCCTATGTTCCAGGCGCCAGAGCACCTGTTCTTATTACCAGAGATATGGTGAAGACTATGAAAAAGGCAAGGGTAATTATAGACTTTTCCATAGACCAGGGTGGATGTGTGGAGACATCCCGTCTCACACCCCAAGAGAATTTTGTCTATATTGATGAAGGAATAATTCACTTCTGTGTTCCCAATGTTCCAACTTGGGTGGCAAGGACAGCTTCTCATGCACTCAGCAATTCCATAGTTCCTTACTTAAAAGAGATGGAATTGAATGGTATGGAAAAGACGCTTAGTCAACTTTACCCTCTGCGTCGTGGGCTTTATACATACCAGGGTTGCGTGACAAATAAAAATATTGCTAAAGAAGGTTGGAAGTATAGTGAATCCGAGGAATTGTGTAGGAGAGAAAGATTGACTTGATTAAAGCCGTAGGAGACGTAGGAAACGGAGGAATCGTGTGGGAGAGAAACAGGGGTTCTGACGTTTCATACGTTTCCTTCGGTTCCTGCGTTTCCTACGATTCCTTCTGATTATCTTGTATTCAAGGAGAAAAAAATGAGCTGGATTGAAGAATATAAGAAAAAGATATTTTCCTTAGAATCTGCCGTATCTGTGGTAAAGAGTGGTCAACGTGTATATATTAGCGCCAACGCTGCTACACCGTATCCCTTACTAAAAGCTCTGGCTCAAAGAAAAGACGCAATAAAAAATGTTGAAATCATCCATGTTCTCCTGTGGGGAGATGACCCTACCGCCCGTCCTGAAATGGAAGGACATTTTCGCCACAATTCTCTCTTTGTTGGACCGGCAGACCGCGAAGCAGTTAACGAAGGAAGAGCAGACTATATTCCCATCTTTCTCTATCAAATTCCTCTACTTTTGCGTTCAGGCTCTCTGCCCATTGATGTCGCCTTAATTCATACCTCAACACCTGACCAGCATGGATTCTTAAGTTTGGGGGTAGAAACTTTGGCTTCTAAGTCCGCCGTAGAAGCCGCTAAGACTTTGATTGTCCAGATAAATGATAAGATGCCGAGAACCCTGGGCGACTGCTTCGTTCATATTTCCCGAGCTGCCCAAATTGTGGAAGTTTCAGAAGAATTGCCTGAACTCCCACGGAAGGAGCCGACCGAGGTGGAAAAGAAGATCGGAAATTATGTCACTTCTCTGATTGAAGATGGCTCTACCTTACAGCTGGGAATAGGTGGTATTCCTGACGCCGTGATTAGCAATTTAAAAAATAAGAAAGATTTAGGAATTCACACGGAAATGGTTTCTGATGGTATTATGGAGGCGATTGAAGCAGGTGTAATTACCGGGAGTCAAAAGACACTTCATCCTGGCAAAGTTGTCGCTACTTTTGTTTTTGGTTCACGCAGGTTGTATCAGTTCATCCACAACAATCCTCTATTTGAACTTCATCCTTGCGATTATACTAATAATCCATTTATCGTCGCTCAGAATGACAAGATAGTTGCGATTAATTCAGCCATTGAAGTAGACCTTACTGGCCAGGTTTGTGCTGATTCTATCGGACATAGGATTTATTCTGGTATCGGTGGTCAGGTAGATTTTATTCGTGGTGCCGCTAGTTCAAAAGGAGGTAAACCAATTATTGCACTTCCTGCTTCAGCTAAAGATGGAAAGATTTCACGCATCGTTTCGTCTTTAAAAGAAGGCGCCGGAGTGGTAACAAGCCGTGGTGATGTTCACTATGTGGTGACCGAATATGGGATTGCGTATCTTCACGGAAAGAACTTGCGGGAACGGACAAAATCCTTAATTGACATTGCCCATCCAGACCATCGGGAAAGATTAGAAAAAGAAGCGTACGAAAAGGGGTTATTAAAAAGGTAAGGCGATGAGTGGGGAGTAGTCAAACAATAGTCAAGCGATGGTCAAGCAATAGGAGGAGTAATGATTAAGGATTTTGATGACTTAGAGGTGTATAAATTATCAATAGAATTGGCAGACCGGATTTATGATATTACTTCGAGATTTCCTGAGGAAGAAAAATATAATGTTGTTTCCCAGTTGAGACGAGCGGGTACATCAATAGGGGCAAATATTGCCGAAGGGTATGGGCGGTTTCACTATAAAGAAAACCAGCAGTTTTGTCGTCAGGCACGCGGTTCTCTTACAGAAACGAAGCACTTTATGTTATTTAGCTTGAAGCGTAAGTATATCACGGGAGAAGAATATGATAAGTTTATTAAGGATTATATAAATCTGAAAGTTAAACTCAACAATTACATTAAATCCATCGGTCGTTTCACAACTGCTTGACTATCGTTTGACGATTGCTTCACAATGTTTTAACAAACAATGTAATAATGGGAGGAATCAATGGCATTTCAAAATTTTTTGATTGAAAGGGAAGAAGGAATTGCGGTGGTGAAATTCAATAGACCGCAGGTGCTGAATGCAATAAACCCAGAGACCATTCTGGAATTGGAAGAAGCAATGCATCAGTTAAATAATGATGCTAATATTAAAGTGGTAATTCTTACCGGAGAAGGCAAATCTTTTGTTTCCGGTTCGGATATTTCTAAACTTGCCGAGATGGATTCGCTCAAGGCGAGAGAATATAGCCAGATTGGACAACGGGTGTTATCGTTTATTGAAAATATGGAAAAACCGGTAATTGCGGCAGTGAATGGTTATGCTTTAGGCTCTGGTTGTGAAATAGCGATGGCTTGTGACATAAGGATTGCCTCGGAAAAGGCAAAATTAGGTCAGCCTGAGGTAAAACTTGGTTTAATTCCTGGACATGCAGGAACCCAACGGTTGGCTCGTCTGGTCGGAATTGGTAGAGCAAAAGAGTTAATCTTTACCGGGGAGATGATTGAGGCCCAAGAGGCGTTTCGGATTGGTCTGGTGAATAGAGTTGTAGCACCGGAGAGTTTAATGGAAGAGGCAAAAAACATGGCCAAGAAGATTATAGAAGTTGGGCCTACTGCAGTTCATATTGCCAAGACGGTTGTCAATCGTGGCATTGACGCTAATCTTACCACGGCAAATTCTTATGAGATGGAAGCGTTCAGTATTCTTTTTTCCACTGATGAGGCAAAAGAAGGAATGAAGGCGTTTTTGGAAAAGAGAAAGCCGAACTGGTAGTGGTGGCGAAAGGAAAGATGTAGTGGCACTATTTACGCGGTAAGCATAAGGGAGGGAAAAGAATGTCCGTATTACAAAAGCAAAATTTGATGAGGGAAATCAAAAGGATAATCAAAGAAATTGTAACGAAATACAAGCCTGAAAGAATAATCCTCTTTGGTTCTGCGGCACAGGGTAATCTTAGCGAAGACAGTGATGTTGATTTCCTAATTATCAAGAGAGAAACTCCGACTATTGGTAGAGACAGGGCGAGAGAATTGAGGAGATTGATAAAAAAAAATCTGCCAACAGATTTTCTCATCTATAGACCAGAAGAATTTGAAGAGCGAATCCGTCTGGGAGATCCATTCGTTCTGGCTATCTTAAAAGAAGGAAAAGTAGTATATGGTAGATGAGAAAATTATCAGAGAATGGTTGAATAAAGCAGAGGAAGATTTTTGCTTTGCTTCTCTAAATCTTGCCAATCATTCAAATACTTTCTTCACTCAGATTTGCTTTCACTTTCAACAAGCGGCTGAGAAGTATCTGAAAACTTATATCGTTGCTTGCGAGTTATCTTTCAGGAGGATTCACGATCTCCCGGAATTGCTCAAAATTTGTCAGGCTCACCAATCATCGTTTTCTAAACTTAAGAAAGCCTGCGAATTTCTTACAGATTTTTATGTAGATACCCGTTATCCGGTTCATTGGCCAACAGAAATCAGTAGAGACGAAGCAGAAATGGCTCAGCAAATGGCCGGGGAAATTCGTGATTTCGTAAAGGGAGCAATCATTAACCACAGAAAGAAAAGGCGACGATTACAAAATATACAAGGAGGTTCATAATGACACTTGATGAAAGATTAGAAAATGTCTCCGTAATTGGAGCGGCTGGGAAGATGGGCAGCGGTATTGCCGTTCTTTTAGCCCAGGAAATAGCAGGGCTAAAACTAAAGAACAAAGACAAGATTTATAGACTGAATCTGATTGATATTAGTGAGAAAGGACTTGATGGTCTCCAAAACTATCTTAGAAGTGAGCTTACTAAGACCGCAGAAAAAGGAATTGTTTCCTTAAGAGATATATATAGAGATAAAAAAAATCTTGTGGAAAATGAAGAAATAGTGAATGCCTTTGCAAGAGACGCATTTTCTGTGGTAAGATTCGGTACGGACTTGAATTTGGCAAAGAATTCAAAGATGATTTTTGAGGCAATTATTGAAGATGAGAAACTGAAGATTAAAGTATTCAAAGAATTGAAAAATATGTGCAGTGAAGAGATATTTTTCTTCACCAACACCTCTTCTGTGCCCATTGGTTTTCTTGATGAGAAAGCAGGACTTTCGGGAAAGATAATTGGATATCATTTCTACAATCCGCCCGTGGTGCAAAGGTTGGTGGAGGTAATCACAGGCAAAACGACCCCTCAGGAACTTAAAGATATTGCTACTGAACTTGGTAAAAGGCTAAGAAAGACCCTGGTTTCGGCAAACGATGTAGCTGGATTTATCGGAAATGGACATTTCATCAGGGATGGACTTTATGCTATCAAACAGGTGAAAAGATTACAGAAAAAGCATTCTTTTGCTGGAGCAGTCTATGTGATGAATCGGGTGAGCCAGGATTTTCTCATCAGACCAATGGGTATCTTCCAATTGATTGATTATGTCGGAATAGATGTCTTTCAGTGCATCCTGAGAGTTATGAAAAAACATCTCAAAGATGGTTCTCTCAAGAGTGAAATAATTGATGTGATGGTTGAAAGAAAGATTCTGGGAGGCCAGAGACCGGACGGTTCGCAGAAGGATGGATTTTTGAAATACGAAAAAAACAGACCAGTGGCTGTTTATAGTCTGGAAAAAGGAGAATACATTCCTATTGAAGGGAAGTTAAAAGAAGATTTGGATAAAAAGATTGGAAATCTTCCAAGCGGATTCAATCCCTGGAAAAAACTAATCGCTGAGCCAAAGAAGGAGGAGGCACTTTCAAGTTATTTTGCTAATCTTAAGACGGCAAGGGGACTTGGAGCAAGGCTTGCCAGAGAATATCTTCTCAAGACAGGAGAGATAGCCAAAAAACTCGTTGACGATGGCATCGCTAATTCAGCGAATGATGTCAATGCAGTTCTGACAAATGGCTTCTACTGGCTGTATGGGCCAATAAATGACTACGTTTAAAAAATATGAGGCGGAGGTCCCGCTGATGCGGGATAGGGAGAATAGCACAAACGCCATCAAAGGCCCTCCCCATGTGTCGTGCTATGCATAATTGGGGCTCCGCCTCTTTAGAGACGAAAAAATGTGAAAGAATAAACAAGAGTGGAGTTATGAAAAGAATTGCGGTCTGCTTGATATTTGCATTGTATAGTCTAATGGCTGCTGCCGGATGGGGCAAAGAGACAGACATCTATTATCGGCGAATCACATCGCCTGCTTGGGACGGTAAATGGCAGATTATCGGTCGCTATCCCATAACAGAAGAGGTCGCCAACAAGGTTGATTGCTATCATCTTGTATGTAACGAAAACGGCAGATTGGTTAGAGTAGAATACTTGAAACGGGGTAAACTGAGTTACGACCCTATCTTTGAAGTGGCTCAAATCAAGATAGAATATCCCGAGGGTTACGAAAAAAGACACTACTTTGATGTGAAGGGTAATCCGATGACAAATTCTGGCTTTGGGGTTTATTGCCAGGGGCTTAAACTGAATAAAGAGAGTGTTCCCATTGCATTGCTCAACTATGATAGAAATGGTGAACTGACAGAGGACGATATGGGTGTTGCTCAATATGTCTGGACTGTAGACGAAAATGGTAACCGAATCAAGTCTATTAGGCTTAATAAGAATGGAGAGCGAATTGTGGACAAATATGGGCGACACGAAATACGCTGGAAATATGATGAACAAGAAAACATGATTGATATAGCTCTCTACGGCAAGGGTCCAAAATTGATCTCAGGCATTGCCATCGAGCGTTATAAATACGATGACCAGAAGAATCTGATTGAAGAAAGCCTCTACGATGCCAAAGAGAAATTGAAAGAAAACAAGGCTGGTATTGCTATTTGGCGCTGGAAATATGACGAGCAAGGAAACGTGACTGAAGAAAGTTATTACGGAACCGATGGCCAACTAAAAGAGCGTGAAGATTGGAGGGTCGCCGCTGTATGTTCTAAATATGATAGTAAGGGGAATAGAATTGAGATAGCTTACTACGGAAAGAATAGGAAATTCATATCCTTCATTCCCATTGTCCATTACAAATACAATGACCAAGGAAATATGACTGAGGAAAGCTATTATAGTGCCAGTGAGAAATTGATAGAAGACATAGAGGGCTTCGCCATCTATCGCTGGAAATATGATGAGCAAAGAAATAAGATTGAGGAAAGTTATTACGGCGCTGATGGGCAATTGAAAGAGCGTAACGATTTTGGCTTCGCCATTCTGCGTTACAGATACAATGAAGAAGGAAATATGGCGGAAGTGAGTTATTACAGCAAGGATGAGAAGTTAAAAGAACACAAATATTTGGGAGCTGCCAGTGTTCGTTACAAATATGACGAGCAGGGAAAAAAGATTGAGGAGAGTTATTACGACAAAAATGGACAACTGAAGAATCGCAAGGATTTGCATTTTGCCACGGTGCGTTTTGAATACGATGAACAGGAGAATAAAATTAAGACTATTTACCTTGATGAGAAGGGAAATGTTATAAAAAGTGCTAAACGCTGGACGCTTGAAGCGTAAAGCTTGAGGCGTAAAGCGTAAAGTGCAAGGCATAAGGCGTAGATCCAAAAGGAGAGAGAATGAAACTACATATATTGATTGAGCAAGATGAAAATGGCTATTTTGAAAGTATCGGAAATGAGTACCTCACTGCCTAACTGGCTTGCCCGTTAAAGTCGGGTCAGACTCTTTGACTTAGGGAGGCTCTGTAGTCAAGTTCAGGGTGTTCGCCGTGAGGCGAAATCTGGAGGGAACAAGACAAACTCCCAGCCCGAAACGAAAGTGAACCAAAGGTGGCTAAAGACGGGCAGGCGACCTGTCAATTCCTTCGGGAAGCCGAATACGGGAAATCTGGATGTTCGGTTTGAAGCAGGGGAGGATGGTAGTAATACCATCTCCTACTCTACTCAATAATTTTTTAATCACGGATTTCCGCCATAGGCGGAAATCCGCGAAATCTGTGGTTCCATCGGCAAGTGTAGGGGCGTCAAATTCAATGTCCTCACTAAACAAAATTCTAAAAATATGTTTAATAGAGCAAACAAATGGATAAAAATCTGGTTTTAGAAATACTAAATGATTGGAACTTCTGGAAAAAAGAGCAAGAAACAGGAAAAGAAAGAAGCGAATATCTAAAAACTTGCTCAGATTTATTAAAATCTAATATAATCCTTGTCATAGTGGGGATAAGACGGTCAGGGAAATCTTATCTTATGCGTCAAATTGCCAAAAATTTAATATCTCGTGGCCTTGGTCAGGAAAACACATTGATAATAAATTTTGAAGACCAGCGATTTACAGAATTTTATCCGGGACTTTTACAAGAAATTTATGAAACATACCTTGAGTTTTTAAACCCTTCAGGAAAACCTTATATATTTTTAGATGAAGTGCATAATGTACCTGACTGGGAACGGTGGGTGAGAACTGCTCATGAACTTGGAAAGGCAAAGATTATTATCTCGGGGTCATCATCAAAGTTACTCGCCAGTGAAATATCCACTGTTTTAACAGGTAGACACCTTGATGTTTATATTTATCCATTGGGCTTCGGTGAATTTTTGTTTTTTAAAAACATAACTCTAAAGGACCAATTAGATGTTGTCTCAAAGAAAATAGAAATAAAGGCATTGTTAAGGGAATATATGGAATGGGGAGGATTTCCTGAAGTCACTTTGAGTGAAAATAAAAAAATCTTGCTTTTAAGTTATTTTGATGATATTTTAACGAAAGATATTGAAAGAAGGTACAGAATAAAAAGAAGTGAACTTCTAAAGACATTGGTAAGATTTTATTTAACCAATATGGCCAGACCAATAACCTTCAATTCTATCCGTAAATTTCTAAACACGGCAACTATTACAGTGGAAAAGTTCTCATCATATTTAGAAGAAGCAAATCTAATATTTTTTATAAGAAGGTTTTCATACTCGGTTAAAGAACAGGAAAAATCAGCCAGAAAAGTGTATCCGACAGATGTAGGACTTGCAAATTCAATGGGGTTTAGATTTAGTGAAAATTTGGGCAGGCTAATTGAAAATTTGGTAGCCATAGAGTTGAAGAAAGAACAAAATCTTAATCCTAATCTAGAAATTTATTATTGGAAAAGTAATAACAAAGAAGTGGATTTCGTGATAAAGGATGGATTAAAGGTAACAAAATTGATACAGATTTCTTGGGATATAGCGGATTACGAAGTCAAGAGAAGGGAATTAAAAGCATTGATGAATGCACTTAATGAGTTCAAATTAAGTGAAGGATTGGTCATCACAGGAGACTACGAGAATAAAGAAAAAGTAAATAGTAAAATAATAAAATTTGTTCCGATATGGAAATGGCTTTTGAGGAACTATACGAAACAAAATTTATCAACATTGTAGTTTTGCCGACTAAATTCTATTTGTGCGAAAAAGACAGACACAGATTTTATCTGGGCGAATTTGTAGAATGAAGCAATATCCTGTGTGTAAAATTGAACCCAAGCGATTTTATCCTGCTTAATCTGTGTAATCTCTTTAAGAAATCTGTGTAATCATCTATCGTAAAAAAGGAGGCACAATGATTAAACTCAGAAAACCTATCTATGTTACTGCGGGTTATAACACCGTCTCGTTTGGTTCAGGAAGAAAAGAGTTCAGCCCGAAGGCAGAAAGACCGGGAATTGAACACTACATCTTAGAAGCCGGGAAAGGAACGATAGTCCAGATAAACAGTGCAGAAAATATTGATGAAGGAGTGATTGGAAACTTTGTCGCCGAGAGGTTTGTCCGTCAGGGAAACCTCGGTGGATTCTTTCCAATGGTTGATAAGGCATTTCTTTACAAACCTTGCACCAGAGTTGAAGGGGCCTGCGATTCTGGCGGTTTAGCCCTAGTTGTCTCAATTAAGACAATTTTGGCAGACCTTGCAGATGTTGTCTTGTGCATCGGTGTTGAGGTCCAGAATACCGTAAAGGCTCTCTATGGCGCAGACTATCTGGCGGCCGCAGGCTGGTATAAAGGAGAGAGAAAAGATGGACATGCCTACTTCTTCCCGGCAAAGTTCTCAGATAGAGCAGGTGCTTGCTTTGAGAAGTTTGGGAAGGAAAGAATCAGAGAAGGAATGACTCACTGGTATGTTCAGGCTATTGAGAATGCCAGAAAAAACCCAAAAGCCCAGGAGTATCATAACGAGACTAAAGACCTGTTTGCCGTGGGAATGACTCCACCGAGTCCCAAAGCATTTTGCGAGCATATAAACGCCTACGATTGCTCCAAAGTTTCTGATGGTGCTTCCGCTATCATCTTTGCCTCTGAAGAGGGACTTAAAAAAATAGGTGTCTCAAAAAAGGATGCAGTAGAAGTTCTTGCCTATGCCCAGTGCCAGGATGACTTAACCGTACTACCACCAGATTTGACGAGGCTCACAACCTGTGAAAGAGCAGCTAAACTTGCCTATGAACGAGCAGGTATCACCCCTAAAGATTTGGGTGTTCTTGAGGTTCATGACTGCTTTACTATTGCCGGTCTTCTGGCGATTGAAGCGATTGGACTCTGCAAATATGCTGAAGGAGCAGATTTTGTAAAGGAGGGAAAGACCCGCCTAAATGGAGAGATTCCAACGAATACTACCGGCGGTCTTATTGGATATGGACATCCCACTGGTGCTACCGGCGTGAGACAAGCAGTAGATATTCTGCATCAACTTACAGGAAAAGCCGGAGATTGTCAGGTGAAGATTGACTTGGAAACTCGTCCCTATGGAATGCTGTCAAGTATGGGCGGAAATGACAAAACGGTAGTGGCGATGGTGTTTAAAAGGGCGGAAAACTGAAAAAAGCAACGATAAAAAGAACGATGACGGCGATATAAAAACATCGCTTTTCGCTATGCGCATATTGTTTAGCGGTAAGCGGTTGACGGATAGCGGTTAGTGATTTTATCGCCGTAATCAAACCCGAAGTGAGGGTTATCTTGATTGGTAAAAAAATCTATCGCTTTACTGAGATTGATTCTACTCAGGATTTTGCCAAAGAAATTGCTGATGAAGCTGAAGAGGGGACAATCATTATTGCTGAAGTGCAGAAGAAAGGGAGGGGGAGACTTAATAGAGTCTGGTTTTCTCCTCCCGGTGGCGTTTATCTCTCAGTGATTCTAAAACCACCACTCTCGCAGAATTTCTTTCCACCTATTTCATTACTGGCTTCCATTGCAGTAGCAAAGGCAATTAAGAAATTAGGGCTAAATCCTTCCCTCAAATGGCCAAACGATGTCCTATTGAATGGTAAAAAAGTTGCCGGTATCCTGACAGAAACAAACAGCAAATGGAAAGCAGTTATATTGGGAATTGGAATCAATGCCAATCTTGATATAGAGACATTTCCCGAAGAATTGAGAGAAACTACTTCAATTAAGAAAGAACTTCAAAAAGAGATTGTAATAGATAATTTTATTAAGGACTTAGAATATGAGTTGAATCAAGTTTATTTCCTCTTTATAGAGAGTAGACTTGCTTACATTTTGAAAGAGTGGAAATCCTTTTCTCAAATGTTCAATCGGCGGATTGAGGTGAGAACGCCAACTGAAGTCATTGAAGGTAAAGCAGTAGACTTAGACGAGGATGGTGCTTTGCTAATAGAGATGAGTGATGGTTCTTTAAGAAAAATAATTGCGGGCAATGTCAAAATTCTATGATGCATTCTCTCACAGATAACCACAAATAAAAGACTTCGCAGATGGGCACAGATTTTTCCGACAATATCTGTAATAATCTTGCGGCATTTTATCTGTGCCAATCTGTGTAGGAAAAAACATAATTTAGTTGACAAGGCGCTATGAGATTCGGGACAGTTCAAGTTTATACGGGTGATGGCAAGGGTAAAACGACCGCCGCTTTGGGTCAAGCCTTGCGTGCTTCCGGGCATGGACTGAAAGTCTTTGTCATTCAATTTATGAAGGGAAGCAAAAACTACGGAGAACTTAAAGCGGTTAAATCATTTCCCAATTTTACGATTGAACAATATGGATTAGACACATTCGTTAAGAAGGGTGCACCCAGTGAAAAAGATTTGGAATTGGCACAAAAGGGATTTAACAAAGCCAAAGAGATTATAAAGAGCAGTAAATATGATATGGTAATTCTTGATGAAATAAATGTAGCGATTGATTATGGTCTATTAGAATTGAATGAGGTGGTGCAATTGATTAAGCAGAAGCCCAAAAGTGTTGAACTGATTTTGACCGGGCGCTATGCGCCATTGCAGATTTTGGCTTTGGCTGATTTGGTCACTGAAATGAAAGAATTGAAACATCATTATTCAACGAAGGGAATTCAAGCAAGAGAAGGAATAGAATATTAGGAAAGTAGAGACAGATTTCAAACCCGTCTCTACAGATTCTGACGGGACTAAAGACCGTTCTTGAGAGGTTTGCCTCATGCAAGGTAGCGATAAATATAAATTGGCAAAGAAAATAAAAAGAGAATATAACTCCCTCAAAGAGGAAGAAATAAATGTAATCTTACAGAAGTCTCCAGAAGAAAAATTAAGACTTTTTGAGGAACTACAAGAATTTATATCTGAATTTTATAAAGCAGGGATGAAATATGCTAAAAGAAATCTCAATAAAAACAAATGAGATATTAAATAGTAAAAAGATAGATTACTGCATTATTGGTCGGATAGCCGTTGCCTGTTGGGGAATGCCAATTTCTACCGCAAATATGGATATTGTATTGGCCATAAAAGAAAATAAAATAAATGAATTGTTAGAAGAATTCATTAAAGCCAGATTTGTTTTTTCAAAAGAAAAAACCTATAAAAAACTATCAGAAGGAAAACCCGCTAAATTATGGTATGAGGACGAGTTCTCAATCGACTTAAGAATTGTAAAATTTACCATAGATTATGAAGCGTTGAAGCGGGCAAAAGCTTTTAAAATATGGGATAAAGAGTGGAAAATAGCACCACCCGAAGAGTTAATAATTTATAAACTTGGTAGGGCAAAACCAAAGGATTGGGAAGATATTAAGGCTATTTTAAAAAACAAGACATTAAGACTAGATTGGAGAAGAATGGAATGGTTGTCTAAAACTTTAGAAGAGGAGTTTGAACCAAATTTTTTCAAAAGATTTGAGAAGTTAAAGAAACTAAAATTTCAATCTTAAAAGTAAAAGTGGTAAAAAATGAACAGACCAAACAACAGGAGCACGACTTTGTTAAAATTTTGTCTAAAATTGGCACGATTTATCCTGAACGGAGTGAAGGAAAATCAACACTGACAAGCGTTTAAGCCTTCTGGGCTTGTTCTTCTCTTGTCCCCCGACAAGTCGGGGGAAGAAAGACAGCCCAAGCCCCGATAAATCGGGGCTTCAGGGCATCCTCAAAAGCACAAGAAAAAGTGCCTCATAGGCTTATATTATTGTGCCAGAAGGCTTCCAGGCAGATTTTGAGCCAAAATTTAACAAAGCACTGAGGAGGTGCCATAATGGTTGGAATAGTTGGCTACGGTGCCTATATCCCGAGGCACAGAATAAAAGTGGAAGAAATTGCTAAGGTCTGGGGGGCAGATGCGGAGAGTTATAAGAAAGGTTTGATGTTACGGGAAAAAGCTGTGCCTGCTTTGGACGAAGACACAATCACGATGTCAGTTGAAGCAACCAAGAATGCACTCAAGAGAGCAGAAATAGACCCAAAAGAAATCGGTGCCGCTTATGTCGGGTCTGAATCTCATCCCTACGCAGTGAAGCCGAGTGCTACAGTTTTGGCTGAGGCAATAAATGCTACCCCCGAGGTTCATTCTGCCTCATTTGAGTTTGCCTGTAAGGCAGGAACTGAAGCAATGTTCGTCTGCCTCGGCCTGGTTAAAGCAGGCGAAATAAAATATGGACTGGCAGTGGGTGCTGATACATCCCAAGGCGCGCCAGGAGATGCCCTTGAATATTCAGCTGCTGCTGGCGCCGCCGCCTTTATCTTTGGCAAAGAAAAGTTAATTGCGGAAGTTAATGAGACCTACGCCTATATGACCGATACTGCAGATTTTTGGAGAAGGGAATATGAACACTATCCGAGACATGCCAGTAGATTTACCGGAGAACCTGCCTATTTCAAACACATTCAAGGTGCGGCCAAAGGAATCATGGCAAAAGCAAAGATGAAGCCTCAAGATTTCAATTATGTCATTTTTCATCAGCCGAACGGAAAATTCCCCCAAGCAGTCGGCAAGATGTTGGGATTTACTAAGGAGCAAATTGAGCCAGGCTGGCTTTCACCTACTTTGGGCAATACTTATTCCGGCTCTTCACCTATGGGATTAACCGCTACCTTGGATATTGCTAAGTCAGGCGACAAAATTCTTTTAGTCTCCTTTGGTTCTGGTGCTGGTAGTGATGCGTTTATCTTTACCGTGACCAAGAAAATTGATGAAGTTCGCAACAAAGCCCCGAAGACCAGATGGATGCTGGACAATAATAAGAAATATATTGACTATGGAACCTATGCAAAATTCCGCAGAAAAATTTTGAAGGCAGAATGAAAGGAGAAAAAAGCAGAAGGCAGAAAGCAGAAAGCAGAAAGCAGCTTGCTTACTGCTTTCTGCCTTCTGTCTACTGTTAACAAGGGAGGAAACTATGCGTGAAGTAGCGATTATTGGTGTAGGAATGATTAAGTGGGGAGAGTTGTGGACGAAATCCCTGCGGCAAATTTTTGTAGAGGCTGCCTTAAAAGCCATTGATGACGCTGGTGTTGACCATATTGATTCAATGTATATCGGCTGTATGTCCAGTGGACTTTTCATTGGACAAGAACATCTGGGTTCTCTTTTGGCGGACTATCTCGGTGTAGCTCCCATTCCGGCCACCAGAGTAGAATCTGCCTGCGCCTCAGGAGGAGTAGCTGTTAGACAAGGATTCATAGAAGTTGCTTCTGGAATAAATGATGTGGTCTTAGTCGGTGGTGTGGAAAAGATGACGGATGTTTCTGTTGATGGTGCCACCTACGCTCTAGCTACTGCCTCGGACCAGGAATATGAGGCATACCAAGGTGTAACATTTCCCGGATTATATGCAATGATTGCTCGGGCACATATGCAAAAGTTTGGCACTACGCGAGAACAGTTAGCCAAAGTGGCAGTGAAGAATCATAAGCACGGTTCTATGAATCCTTACGCCCAATATCCTTCGGAGATTACAGTGGAAGCAGTCCTTAGTTCACCAATGGTGGCTGACCCTTTGAGAGTCCTTGACTGTTCTCCGATTACTGACGGGGCGGCGGCTGTTATTCTCTGCTCACTGGAAATGGCAAAGAAGATAGCAGAGAAAAAGCCATTGGTAAAAATTGTTGGCGTCGGGCACGCTACAGATACTATTGCTCTGCATTCCAGAGAAGACCTCACTGCTTTTAATGCTACAATAAAGGCGGCAGAAATTGCCTACAAGATGGCAAATGTCAATCCCAAAGATGTAGATTTGGTTGAAGTCCATGATTGTTTTACCATCGCCGAAATCTGCATTACCGAAGCACTCGGATTAGTAGAAAAAGGGAAAGGCGGACCTGCGGTAGAAAGCGGGATTACTTCTTTGGGCGGCAAGATTCCAGTTAATGTAAGTGGTGGATTAAAGTCTAAGGGACATCCGGTTGGTGCCACCGGGGTTGCCCAAATATGCGAAATTGTGGAACAATTGAGAGGAGAAGCAGGAAAGAGACAGGTAGAAAAGGCGAAGAGGGGACTGACACAGAATATGGGCGGCACGGGTGGAAGCACGGTAGTGCATATATTAGAGGCAATATAAAAAGTAAAACAGTTGCTTGGTCTTGTTTTGGTGAAAGGAAACGAATTACGACACCTAAAGACTTAGCCTAAACGAGCCTCACAACCGACAAACGAAGGAACGAAACACTTTGAAGGGAGGTAAATATGTTTCCTGCAAGGTATCATCGTGAAATCCCACAGCGCTATCGCCTTGAAGCGGCGAAATGCAAGAGGTGTGGCGCAATCTATTTCCCGCCTCGCTTAATTTGTGCGAAATGTAAGAATAGGGAATTTGAGACTGTTTTTTTAAGTGACGAGGGTAAGATTGTAACATTCACCGTAATTAGTGTTGCTCCGAGCCAATTCTCTGATGAGGTACCCTATGTTGTTGGTATCGTAGAGTTAGATGGCGGAGTTAGAGTTACCACTCAGATTGTTGATTGTGATTTTGACCAAATTGAGATTGGCAAGAAGGCGCGTTTAGAATTTCGCCGAATTCAGGAGGATGGAAAGGCAGGAATTCTCTGCTACGGACATAAGGCAGTGCTGGTATAGATACAGCTAGAAAAAAGATAAGGTTAAGGTTGAGGTTAAGGTTAAGAAAAATCTGGTGTTTCTCCGTTTAATCCGTAAAATTCTCCATCTAGCACATTGACTTTTACTTCCTTCTCTAAACCTTAACCTCAATTTTAATCTTTGCCTTTTTAACAATAGGAGGTAACCGTGAAATTCTTTATTTCCGTTGATATGGAAGGCGTAGCTGGAACAATGTCCTGGGAGGATTTTGAAAAGGAAGGACTACGCTACCGCAAAATTATGACCAACGAAGTCAACGCCGTTATTGAAGGCATAAAGGACGCTGAGATAGAGGTCAAGAAGATTGTCGTCTGCGATTCTCACGGAAAAATGAACAATATTTTATTTGAAGAACTACCGAAGGGAACCCTTGTGACAAGGGGAGTGCCACGACCCTATGGAATGATGGAAGGTCTTAATTCTACATTTGAACTGGTTTTTCTTATCGGGCATCATGCCAAAGCAGGAACTGTTTCAGCTCCAATGGACCATACATTTTCTTCATCCAGTATATATTCAATTAAGGTCAATGGTAAAGAAATGAGTGAAACTACTATTAATGCCGCTTACGCTGGACATTTCGGAGTGCCAGTAGGGTTAGTGGCCGGAGATGCTAAACTTATTGAACATACTCAACAAACTTTGCCCGAGGGAGTTGAGTATGTAGTCACCAAATATGGTATTTCCAGATTTGCTGTTACAACCCGACATCCAAAGGATATTGAAGAAGAATTGAGAGAGAAAGCAAAACTCGCCGTTCTTAAGGCAAAAAAGACTCCCATTTTTAAAATCTCGCCACCGTTGGAATTGGAACTGCAATTGATGGACACACTCAGAACTGACCTGGTGACTTTAATTCCTGGAATAGAACGAACGAGTGGTCGGACTGTCAAATTTAAGCCAAAGAATGTGGCTGAACTCGTAAGGATTATTCGCCTTGCTTCTATTTTGGCTTTTACTGGAGGGCAGTGGTTTAAGTGAACAAGGAGCAAATCTATGTATCGCATTGAATCAAAGATTGATGTCAAATCAAAGGAATTTCAAGAGAATAAAACTGCATTGAAACGAGTGGTTGATGAATTTAAAGAGCGACTTACTAAAGTAAAAGCCGGTGGTCCAACAGACCAAATTGAAAGACACAAAGCTCGTGGGAAATTGCTGGTTCGGGAGAGATTAAACCTTTTATTTGACAAAAACACCCCATTTTTGGAATTTAGTCCATTAGCCGCTTATGACTTGCATAATAACGAAGCGCCTTGCGCTGGCATCATTACCGGCGTTGGAGTTGTTCATGGTAGAGAGGTTTTGGTTGTGGCTAACGACGCTACCGTTAAAGGTGGCACCTATTTCCCGGAGACAATCAAGAAACATGTGAGAGCTCAAGAAATTGCTTTGGAAAATCGTCTACCTTGTGTCTATCTTGTTGATTCTGGTGGTATCTTTCTTCCTATGCAGTCTGGCACATTTCCAGATAAAGACCATTTTGGGAAGATTTTTTATAATCAAGCAAGATTTTCAGCTCTCAATATTCCTCAGATCTCAGTGGTGTTGGGCTTTTGCACCGCTGGCGGAGCCTATGTGCCAGCGATGAGCGATGAGACCATTATCGTCAAAGGACAGGGAACAATCTACATTGGTGGACCACCGCTGGTTAAAGCGGCTACTGGTGAAGAAGTAACCGCAGAGCAATTGGGGGGGGCGGATGTGCATTGCCGAATTTCCGGGGTCTCTGACCACTACGCACTTAACGACGAACACGCCATTGAAATTTGCAGAAATATCTTGCAAAATTTGTCAAAGCCACAGAAATTTGAACTGGATGTTTCTGAACCAAAAGAACCATATTATGACTCTGAAGAAATTTACGGTATTATTCCAAAGGATTTGAAAAAGTCTTTTGATATGCGAGAAATTATTGCCCGAATTGTTGATAACAGTGAATTCCACGAATTTAAAGAGTTATACGGAGTAACTTTAGTCTGTGGCTTTGCCAAAATTATGGGCTATCCAGCAGGGATATTGGCAAACAATGGAGTTCTGTTTTCAGAGTCTGCCCAAAAGGGTGCTCACTTTATTTCTCTATGTGCCGTGAGAAAGATACCCCTCGTTTTCTTACAAAATATTACAGGCTTCATCGTCGGTAAACAGTATGAACACGGAGGCATTGCCAAAGATGGGGCAAAGATGGTTCATGCGGTGGCAAATGCTGATGTGCCCAAGTTCACCGTGATTATCGGAGGCTCTTATGGTGCGGGTAATTATGCGATGTGTGGAAGGGCATACAGACCACGACTTCTTTGGATGTGGCCAAATGCCAAAATCTGTGTGATGGGAGGTGAACAAGCGGCGAGCACTTTGCTACAGGTCAAAATGGAAGCACTAAGGAAAAAGGGTGAAACAATGACAGAAGAAGAACAGGAAAAATTTAAGGCACCGACTCTAGCAAAATACGAAGAGGAATCTTCTGCCTATTATTCTACGGCAAGACTCTGGGATGATGGTATTGTGGAGCCATTAGAAACCCGAACCGCTCTGGGCTTGGCTATCGCCATGTCTTTGAATGCACCAATCCCTGACCATAGATTTGGAGTGTTTAGGATGTGAAATTTGTTGACAAATGCATACCATTTATGTATAATAATTATGTGGATAAAATGAAATTGGAGCTTTTAAAATATGGTGGCACATAGTATAAGAACTAATATCCTCTTTCCTGAAGATTTACTTGAAGAAATAAAGAAAATAGTGGGTAAAGGAAAGAGAAGTAGTTTCGTAGTTGAGGCGACAAAGGAAAAGTTAGAAAGAATGAAATTCTTACAAGCCCTAAATAGAACAAAGGGAAGCTGGAGTGACAAAAATCATCCCACGCTAAAGAACCAAAGAGGCCTAAACCGGTACCTAAAAAAAATTCGCAGTTCAGCTAACAAAAGAATAGAAAAATTGCTCAATGCCTAAATATCTCCTAGATTCAGATGTCTTGATCTGGTGTCTGAGAAATAAAAAAGAAACGATAGAACTTGTGGAGAAATTAAGTCAAGAAGGGATACCTTATTGTTCTGCTGTCTCAATTATAGAAGTTCAAGTGGGTGTAAAAGCAGGAGAGGAAGAAGCAACGAATTTACTACTAAACAATCTCAAAGTATGTAAGGTAGATAGAAATGTCGCCAATTTAACTGGAGAATATATTCGTAAATATAAAACCAAGGGAATTATTTTTGATTTCGTTGACGCAATAATAGCTGCTACTTGTATTCTCAATGATCTAATACTGGTTACTTACAATGCTAAACATTATTCCATAAAAGACCTGAGAATTCTAAACAAAGAATATGAAGATTGGTGTAGTTAGTGATACGCACGGTAATATTGAATATCTGAAAAAAGTTATAGATAAATTTCATCAGGAAGGTGTTGAAATATTTATTCATTTAGGAGACGATATAACCGATTTGGAGGGATTGAAAGAGCCTTCAGTTGAATGGATTGAGATTCCCGGTGTCTATGAACCTATCTATGTTGAATCAAACCTACCGCATAGAGTTATCAAGGAATTTGAAGGCTTGCGCTTTCTCCTCACCCATTCTCCAACTTCTCACCCCAATGATTTCCCCTCGGATATTAAACCAGAAGAAGTCGTAAAAAATAGAGAAGTAGATGTTATACTCTACGGCCATACACACAAGCCAGAGCTTAAAGAGGAAGAAGGGGTCTTATGGGTGAACCCGGGACATCTAAAAAAGGAAGATAAGAAAGGCTTTCCACCTTCATACGCTATTTTGGAATGCAATCGTAAAAGAACAGAGGTAAAAATTATAGATTTCCTTCAAAAGAAAATAATTTTTTCAAAAATCTTTTTAGTTAATCGCTGTAATCAATCCAACCCTTATTTTTATGACAAAATACTATGAGAAATAAAAAAGAGTTTCAAACAATTCTTCTGCTTTTAGAAATCCCGATAGCAAAAGTTATTCTCCATAGACCTGAAGTTCACAATGCCTTTAACGATGTAATGATTAATGAACTTTTAGAAACTTTTCATCATATAACTGATAATAAAGACATTCGCTTAGTTATTCTGACAGGTGAAGGGAAATCATTTTGTGCCGGTGCCGATTTGAACTGGATGCGCCGTGTAAAAGACTATACCTTTGAAGAAAATTTAAAGGAATCTTTAAATTTAGCCGAATTATTTTATACTATTTATTCTTTACCAAAGCCAACCATTGCCAGAGTTAATGGTGCGGCTATCGGTGGAGGAACAGGCTTTGTAGCGGTATGTGATATGGCTATTGCTGCTAGTAATGCCCAGTTCAGTTTTAGTGAAGTAAAAATAGGGGTAGTGCCAGCCTGTATTTCTCCTTATGTAATTAGACGCATTGGAGAAGGACGATGTAGAGAATTTTTTCTCACTGGTGAGAGACTTTCAGCAGAGAAGGCACTGGAAGCTGGATTGATAAATCAGGTGATACCTTTAGAGAAACTTGATGAGTCCGTAAATGAGATGGTGAATCAACTCTTGTCCAGCGGTCCAGAAGCTTTGGCTACCTGCAAGGAATTATTGAAGAAAGTTCCGGCAATGAACTTTGAAGAAGTAAAAAAATATACGGCAGAGGTAATTGCAGGTTTGAGAATGAGTGATGAAGGCCAGGAAGGAATGACCGCATTTTTGGAAAAGAGAAAACCAAAGTGGTGCGAATAGAAACCGCAGTGTTTAAAAAAATTCTTATTGCCAATCGTGGTGAAATTGCGGTTAGAATTATACGAGCCTGCCGCGAAATGAGTATTCCTACAGTAGCACTCTATTCTACCGCAGATAGAAGCTCGCTTCATGTTCAAATGGCTGATGAAGCAGTTTGTATTGGTCCACCGCCACCGCTAGAAAGTTATCTAAATATTGATAAGATTATTGATACAACTAAAAAATTCAAGGCAGAAGCAATTCACCCCGGCTACGGGTTTCTGGCAGAGAATCATATTTTCGCCAAAGCCTGCGAAGAAGCTAAAATTGTCTTCATTGGCCCAAATTCAGAAGCTCTTCGTCTGGTAGGGGATAAGGTTGAATCCAGACAAACAATGACTAAAGCAAAGATTCCAATTATCCCTGGAATGAAAAAAAGCAGTAAAGACTCGTCAGAGTTTAAAGAAGAGGCGAAGAAAATTGGCTATCCAGTATTGTTAAAAGCCTCTGGTGGTGGGGGGGGGAAAGGAATGCGACTCATTAATTCTGAGAGTGAATTAGAAGCTTCAATAGCGGCAGGAATGCGGGAGGCAAAATCAGCTTTCGGCGATGATTCCGTCTATCTGGAAAAATACTTAGAAGAGCCCCGTCATATAGAATTTCAAGTTCTAGCCGATAATTACGGAAATGCGATTCACCTCTTTGAAAGAGAATGTTCTATTCAACGTCGCCATCAGAAGATTATTGAAGAATCACCTTCAACCGCTCTTAACGATGAATTGCGCGAGAAGATGGGTGAGACTGCAGTTAAGGTTATCAAAACGGCTAATTACAATAATGCCGGAACAGTAGAATTTCTCCTGGACAAAAACGGCAATTTTTATTTTCTGGAAGTAAACGCCCGTATTCAGGTAGAACACCCCGTGACAGAATCTGTCACAGGTGTTGATTTAGTAAAACAACAGATTAAAATAGCAGCAGGAGAAAAACTTTCTATCAAGGAAAATGAATTAAAGCAAAGAGGCCATGCCATTGAATGCCGCATTTATGCAGAAGACCCAAAAAACAATTTTCTTCCGTCTCCTGGAAAGATTCTTTTTGTGAAAGAACCAGTTGGTCTAGGTATCAGGGTTGATTCAGGGATTTACACCAGTTGGGAAGTCAGCCCACATTATGACCCAATTTTATCTAAATTAATTGTCTGGGCAGAAAACCGCGAAAGTGCACGACAAAGAATGGTCTCTGCTCTTTCAGATTACATTATTTTAGGAATCAAAACAACAATAAATTTTCTCCGTGCCGTTATTCAACATTCTGATTTTGTCCATGGCCAAACCAGAACAAATTTTATTGAAAAAAATTTTTCCTCCTGGAAAGAAGAAGAAAAAGAATTCCTAGAAGAGGCACTAATTGCTGCTGGAATAGATGCCTATGTCAAGGCCATGGAGGGTAGAAAGCAGAGAGTGACAGTTTCAAGAGAGATTTTTAATCCCTGGCTGAGTGTGGGTAAGTGGGAAGTATAAACCTAAAAATAGATACTCACTTGTTGTTGATATGGTTATATGTTGATATGCTGATAAGGAAATAAATCTGAAATTCGAATATCGCATTGAGAAAAATCCGAATCTCGAAATCCGCCGCCAGAGGCGAATTTATTAACATATCATCGTATCACCGTATCAACCTATTAGTGTGTTCATTTGTAAAGGGAAAATATGGAATTTGAATTTATCTGTAATGAAAAGGAATATAAGATTTCTATAGAATGTAAAGATAACAAATACCTGGTCAACTTTGAAGACAAAAAGTTAAAAGTTGATTACAGTTATATATCGTCTAACTGTCTTTCTATACTTCTTGGAGACAAAAGTTTTGTGGCATATTTGATAGAAAATGAAGGGAAGAAATTCGTCTATTTGAATGGAAGAGAATTTTATTTTAGTGAAAAAGAAACGGTAGGGGCGACCCCTCGGGTCGCCCCAACCATGCACCCGGGAGAAGCAATGGTATCCTCTCCTATGCCTGGCACAGTGGTAAAAATTAATGTCTCTGAAGGGGAAACAGTGGAGCACAATCAGACGGTTGTTATTGTAGAGGCAATGAAGATGGAAAATGAATTGAAGTCACCTTTCAAAGGCGTAGTGAGAAAAGTAAACACTGTTGTCGGAAAACTGATAAATGCCGGCGAAGCATTGGTAGAATTGGAGGCAGTAGGGGCGACCCAACGGGTCGCCCCTACCTCGGAACAAAGGTCAAATCTATGAAAAGACGACCATTAATTTTAGTCATCAATCCTGGTTCTACTTCAACTAAAGTTGCTCTCTTTCAAGGGGAGAAATTGAGAGTAGAAGAGACGATCAGACACGAGGAGAAGGAGATTTCTTCTTTTTCACACATTGCTGACCAGTATTTGATGCGAAAACAAGCGGTAGAAGAATTTTTAAAGCGAAATAAGATTTCCGCTAAAGATTTAAATGCAGTTGTTGGAAGGGGGGGGCTGTTAAAACCGCTTTCTGCCGGAACATACCGGGTGAATGAGGAGATGCTCAAAGATTTGAGAGAGGCAAAGAGGGGAGAGCATGCTTCAAATTTAGGTGCGATTATTGCTAGAGAGATTGCCGATGAATCAGGAGCCGAGGCCTATATTGTTGACCCTGTCTCAGTGGATGAGTTTAGTCCCTTAGCCCGCATTTCCGGATTAGCCGAAATTGAGCGAAAATCACTCCTGCATGCTTTAAATATGAGAGCTACAGCTATCAGAGGAGCAAAGGATTTAAAGAAAAAATTGAGGAATATAAATCTTGTGATTGTCCATCTCGGGGGGGGCATTTCTATTGCCCCTGTAGAAAAAGGAAAATTTATAGATGTGAACAATGCCAATGAAGGTGGACCATTCTCTCCGGAAAGAGCCGGAACGCTGCCAACAGTAGAATTGATAAAACTTTGTTACTCAGGAAAATATACTGAAAAGGAGATGTTAAAGAAAATCAATGGCAAGGGTGGGTTCATATCTCACTTGGGAACTAACGATTGCCGAGAAATAGAAGAAAGGGTGAACAAGGGAGATGAGAAAGCAAGTTTAATCGTAGAAGCAATGGCTTATCAAATTGCTAAGGAAATTGGAGCTTATGTGGCTGTTTTGAAAGGAAAAGTGGATGCTATTGTCATTACCGGTGGATTAGCAAACTTCAAGAGATTAATAGATTGGATTAGACAAAGAGTAAATTGGATTGCTCCAGTGAAGATTTATCCAGGTGAAGACGAGATGCAGGCTTTGGCACTGGGTGCATTGCGAGTAATTAAGGGTGAGGAGAAGGCGAAGGAATATTAGTAGGGGTTCAAAAATTTGAACCTTTTCTTAAGAAACAGAAAGAAATGATGGGAAACAAAATGCTATCTATAAAAATACACCCCCCTGCCAAAGCCCGCTACACTTACGGCGGACAGACGAAGCGGGCAGGCCCGCCGCACTTACAGCAGGCAGGCGAGATTTTCACAATGAAAAATTTTATATATTTTGTATTAATCTGTGCGAGTCTGTGGCTTTATATTTTCTTTTACCATCTAGAGGCACATGGCCATGTGCCTCTACGAAAAAAGGCGCCCAATTTTTCTCTTTACAATTTGATAGATGAAAAGGTAGAATTAAAAGAGCTGAAAGGTAAAATCATCTTGCTTGACTTTTGGGCTTCCTGGTGTAAGCCCTGTAAAGAGGAGATGCCTTTTCTAGAAAGTTTGCATCTACACTATAAAGATAACGGTTTATGTATTTTAGGCATAACCGTGGACTCAAAGAGAAACCTTGGGTTAGTAAAAAATATTATTTTGCAAAAGAAAGTAACTTATCCTATTCTCTTAGATTCAAATCAGAAAGTTGAGAAAATTTATGGTGTCAGTATTCTGCCTACTCTGTTTCTGATTGATAAGAGGGGTTTGATTCGTTTCTCCAGGGTTGGCTATACAAAAGTAATGGAAGGAGAGATTTCGGCAAAGGTTGATAGTCTCGTGGCTGAACTAAAAGGTAAGCCGAAACTCTTCTTTGCTGGTTTGAAATTTACTAACAAAGAAACGGTTTTAACAGAAGTAAATGAATTTATTGTCAATCAATTAAAAGTGAATAGTCGATTTGACTTCATTCAGGCTGAACAAGGTTCACCCTTTGAATGTGACTATGAGTTAGATGGGAATTTGACGCAAATTGGCGGAATGATTGGTATTGATTTTACTCTTTCCGAGCCATTGAGTAAAGAGATAAAGAAAACGGTCTCTGGATGTCTCTCTGCAAAGGAGAATTTGGAAGAGATGGTTAAGAAATTGTTGAATGAGGTTTTAAAACCTTAAGGGAGGATTTTATGCGTAAACCATTATTTTTTCTGTTTGTCTTTTTGCCGGCTTTAGCCTTTGCCCAGCGGATTCCTCTGGCAATTTTAGACCTGGAGGCCCAAGACGTACCAAAGGGCACCGCGGCGGTAATCTCGGAATTACTGCGCAGCGAATTCAGAAAGAGTCAGAAATTTGACTTGGTGGAGAAGAACAAGATGGACGAAATCTTAAAGGAGTGGGCATTTCGTCAAACAGGCTGCACTGAAGCAGGCTGTGCCACCGAAGCCGGAATAATGTTAAATGTGAAAAAGATGATTATTGGTTCTCTGGGCAAACTTGGCACTAAATATATCTTAAGCCTGCGAGTAGTAGATGTAGACCGGCGAAGTATTGATTATACTGAGGAAGAAAAACAGGTAGTTAGTGAAGAGGATTTAGACAAACTGATTCCACCAATTGTTTTAAGAATTATTCCCCACATCAGATTGGGCATTGCTCCGTCGCCTCTACCTGAGGCTGAGACAGGGGGACTGAAGGTTTATTCTACCCCAGCCGGAGCGGTGGTCTTTCTTGATGGACAGAACTTTGGTGAGACACCGCAAGCGTTGTCGGAAATTGTTGTGGGTGAGCATCAATTGGTTTTAGTCAAGGATGGGTATAAAAATTATGAAACAAGAATTACCGTGGCAAAAAATGTTACTAAAACAATTTCGGCGTCTTTAGTAAAGCAATATGGCAGTTTACGGATTACCAGCCAACCTGTGGGGGCAGAGATAGTTCTTGACGGTGTGCCAAGAGGGGTGACAACAGAAGAAGGGTTGCTCATTAACCAGTTGCTGGTTGGCAGTCATAAGTTAAGAGCGACAAAACCAGGCTATGAGTCTTATGAAGTAGAAGTAACCACAACGCCTGATGAAGTCACCGAAATAAATGCCGTCCTTCCTTATCAGCCTGGCAGTATAGTGATTACGAGCACCCCCAGTAGTGCCACTGTTTATGTTGATGGCTCACAAAAAGGCACTACGCCCTGCTCGGTTACCGGCCTTTCGCCAGGCAATTATTCTGTGAGGGTTGAAAGAGGAGGTTACCAGGACGGGGAAATAAGCATAAGCGTGGGGGCAGGGCAAAGCGTGGTCAAGAATGTGATTTTGAAATCTCTTAAAGCCTTAGGAGAGGGAGAAAGGGAGAGGTCATACACACCCCTAACCCCTCTTGATAGAGGGGAATTTAGGAACGAAAAGGATGGCTCGGTTCTCATAGAAATTCCCGCCGGCAATTTTACCATGGGTAGTAACGATTACAATGACGAGAAACCAGTGCACCCGGTTTATTTGGACAAATACTACATCGGCAAATACGAGGTAACGGTTGGGCAGTTTAGGAAGTTCTGCAAGGCCACCGGCAGAAAAATGCCGGAACAACCGAATTGGAACAACCGGGACGACCACCCCGTGGTGAAGGTTAGCTGGAACGAGGCTAAGGCCTACTGCGACTGGGCCGGATTAAGATTGCCCACAGAAGCAGAATGGGAAAAAGCGGCTAGAGGAACGGATGGCAGAAAATATCCCTGGGGAAATGAAGAACCCGAGGCAGGTGGTTTTTATCGAGCAAATTATGGGGAAGGAACAAACCACAATGTTTGGAAGCGAGATGGCTACGAATACACTTCGCCGGTTGGCACTTATGACCGTGGCAAATCGCCTTACGGTTGTTATGATATGGCGGGCAATGTTTGGGAGTGGTGTGCGGATTGGTATGATGAAAATTATTACAGGAGTTCTCCTAACAATAACCCTGCAGGGCCGTCATCTGGGTCATTCCGCCTTCTGCGCGGCGGCTCGTGGGGCCTCAATCCGGCCTACTTGCGTGTTTCTAATCGCTACAACATCACCCCGGGCGGCAGGAACAACGACATCGGGTTTCGTGTTTCCCTATAATTCGTCGGGCTATGCCGAGATGCGGCACTTCTACGGAAACGCCGTTAGGCGGGCCAGACAATTACAGGCTTTATTCCTGCTTTGCGAACGCAAGGCGAACAAAAAAACCCGGCGGCGGCTGGTAGTCAGCAATGATGAACGTTGCCGGCCGGGAAATATGAATTCTTTTTTTGTAGGGGCGACCCGCCGGGTCGCCCCTACAAAGGAAAATGATGACAACATTTGTTCCCAACAAACATCGCCGTTCCATTAGATTGCCTGCATACGATTATTCACAGGAAGGAGCATATTATGTGACGATATGCGTAGAGAATAGACGCTGTTTGTTTGGAGATGTAGCGGGGGGACAAATGCGTTTGTCAGACCTAGGCCAGATTGCTGGCAAATTTTGGCAGGAAATCCCAGTGCATTATCAAAATATTATTTTGGATGAATACGTGATTATGCCAAACCATATTCACGGAATAATTATAATTGCAGATGCCTGTAGGGGCGTTAAATTTAACGCCCCTACAAACGCCCGTTCTACAAATCGTTATTCCCAAATATCACCCAAATCGGGAACATTGTCGGTTATCATCCGAACCTACAAATCCGCCGTTACCCATTGGTGCAAAGATAATCGTAATCCTCATTTTCAATGGCCACGAAATTATTATGAACATATCATTCGCAATGAAAAATCCTTGAATAAAATTCGTCAATACATTCTTGAAAACCCTTACCATTGGGATTCGGATGAAGAAAATCCCCAAAATATTAAACTGTTATGATAACATCTCTTGACGCCCTTTTGAAAGAAGCGAAGAAAAAAGGTTCCCATAAAATCGCCATTGTTATGGCTGAGGATGAAGTAGTTCTTGAAGCGGCAGCCCTGGCGAAGGAAGAAGGAATTGCTAAATCAATATTGATTGGAAACAAAAGAATAATTGAAAATACAGCAAAATCTGCCAAGATAGATATTTCTGAATTTGAGATTTTAGAAACAGAAGACGAAAAATCGGCAATACAAAAGGGTATAAATGCCATCAGAGAAGGTAGAGCAAAAATTTTGATGAAAGGACAAGTATCAACATCTGTCTTTCTCAAGGGTGTTTTAGATAAAGAGCAGGGACTTAGAACAGGAAGGACATTAAGTCATATCTGTGTTTTAGAGGTTTCTACCTATCATAAACTTCTTTTTATGACTGATGGAGGAATGAATTTGAAACCAGACCTTAAGACGAAGATTGATATCCTGAAGAATGCGATAGATTTTTTAAAACATCTGGGTATAGAAAAACCGAAAGTAGCCGTCTTGGCGGCAATTGAAACTGTCAACCCAGATATGCCAGAAACGGTTGAGGCAGATGCTTTAAAAAAGATGGCAGAAAGAGGAGAGATTAAAGATGCGATAGTAGAAGGACCTCTGGCGTTTGATTTGGCGGTATCAAAGGAAGCGGCAAGGCAGAAGAAGATAGAGAGCAAAATCAGTGGAGAGGTGGATATCTTGTTAGTGCCGGAAATTGCTACCGGTAATATATTCGCCAAGGGGCTGATATTTTTAGGTAAGGCAAAGGCATGTGGGATTGTGGTAGGTGCCAGTGCCCCTGTAGTAATGCTTTCCCGCGCTGATACTAAAGAAACAAAACTCTATTCAATGGCTTTAGGAGTGATGGGAAGTAAATAGGATTGCACAGATTAAAAGACAGATTATACAGATTATTTCCTTAATCGGTGTAATCTCTTTAAGAAATCTGTGTAATCTGTGTTAAAAAAAGGAGGAAAAAATGCCATTTAACAAGACTGAAAAAATCTGGATGAATGGGAAATTTGTTAACTGGGACGAGGCCAAGATTCATGTGCTTTCCCATGTGGTGCATTATGGTTCAAGCGTTTTTGAAGGAATCCGCTGCTATAAGACAAAAAAGGGCTCAGGTGTTTTTCGTTTAAAGGAACATCTGGAAAGACTTTTTAATTCAGCGAAAATGTATCGGATGAATATTCCTTACACGATAGACGAAATCTTTAATGCCTGTTTAGAAACAGTCAAGGTCAATAAGATGGAGTCCTGCTATATTCGCCCAGTAGTCTATCGTGGTTATGCAGAACTTGGAGTGAATCCATTTCCTAATCCGGTAGATGTGGCGATTGCCGTTTGGGATTGGGGGAAATACTTGGGCCCTGAGGCTTTGGAAAAGGGTGTTTCAGTCTGTGTTTCTACTTGGAATCGGATGGCTCCCAACACCTTTCCGGCTTTGGCCAAATGCGGCGCTAATTATATGAATTCGCAGTTAATTAAAATGGAGGCACTCCTTAACGGGTATAGTGAAGGAATTGCTTTGGATGTGAATGGATATGTCAGCGAAGGTTCGGGAGAAAATCTGTTCATTGTCAGATGGGGCAAATTACAGACACCACCTCTGGGCGCTTCCGTCCTTCCCGGAATCACCCGACATTCAGTCATTACTTTGGCCAAAGACTTGGGACTGGAGGTTCAAGAAGTGCTAATTCCACGAGAGGCACTCTACATTGCAGAAGAAGTCTTCTTTACCGGCACCGCCGCAGAAATCAGTCCGATTACTTCAATTGATAAAATTGTGATTGGAGATGGGAAACGCGGCCCAATCGCTAAGAAACTTCAGGATGCATTCTTTGCTATTGTTTCTGGCGAAGAGGAAGACCGACATAATTGGTTGACTTATGTGAAATAACAAAAATATACAGCGTTGATATGTTAATATGGTGATATGTTGAGTGGTTTTTTCATTCCGCATTACCGTAAACCGTATCAGCATATCATTATTTCACGTTTCTCTGGTCAAATTTGAGAATATCTGACAACTAAATGGGAGGTTTTGACAAGATGTTGAAGGGAATGAGTAATCTAATGAAACAAATGCAACTTTTGCAGACAAAGTTGGCACAAATTCAAGAAGAATTGGCCAGTAAGAGGGTTGAAGCAAGCAGTGGTGGTGGAATGGTAACTGTTGTAGCTGATGGACAACAAAACATTATGGAAATAAAAATTAGTAAAGAAGTAGTAAATCCTGATGAGGTGGAGATGTTGGAGGATTTGATATTAGCGGCAGTAAATGAAGCCAGGAAGCGTGCCCAAGAATTAGCAGCGAGTGAAATGAGCAAACTAACCGGTGGGCTTTCAATCCCAGGGCTGTTCTGAAGGCGGGGAAATTAAAAATCAAATATCAAATATCAAAATGACATATTAAAACTTTTAAATTTTAAAAACTATTAGTGTACTGAACGTCAAAAATTATACGGCTACTCTGCTGACAGACGTTTTAAGATGCTCATTTTGAATTTTGGTTTGTAATTTTGATTTTTGATATTTGCATTTTGAATTGATTACTGATGTATACTTCCAAATTACTCAGAAATCTCATTGAGGAGTTTACTAAACTCCCTGGCATTGGCACAAAAACAGCCCAGCGCTTAGCCTTTTATCTTTTGAAAATACCAAAGGAAGAAGCACTACCACTGGCTAAAGCCATTGAATCATTGAAAGAAAGAGTTCGTTTCTGCTCTGTTTGCTTCAATGCTACTGAAGACGAAACCTGTTCTATATGTAAAGATTCAAAGCGAGATAGAAAAATCCTTTGCGTAGTGGAGAAGATAAGTGATTTAGTGGCTTTAGAGAAGTCGGGTGAATTCAAAGGACATTATCACATTTTACAGGGAGCACTTTCTCCACTAGACGGAATTGGACCAGAACAATTGAGAGTTAAAGAACTCCTGAATCGTTTAAGAAACAGTGAAGTTGATGAAGTGATTATTGCTACGGCACCCAATGCCGAAGGTGAAGCGACAGCACTCTATCTGGCAAAATTGATTAAACCGTTAGTGAGAAAAGTTACCAGAATTGCCAGGGGTTTACCAGTGGGGAGTGAATTGGAATATGCGGATGAAGTTACTCTGAGCCGAGCCTTAGAAGGAAGAAGAGAGATGTAATCTCTAAAAAACCTTGACAAAAGGTCGGATTTTGGAATATAATTAAATTCAAGCTAGAGGTGCTAATAATAATAGAGTTCTGCAAAATGAGATAATTTGTCATTGCGAGTCCCGATTTATCGGGACGAAGCAATCCCAACTCATGGTAAATAAAGAGATTGCTTCGTCGCTTTGCTCCTCGCCATGACACTTAACAGGCATTTTGCAGAAGTCTTGCTAATAATAATTAAAAGGAGGAAATTATGATAGAAATTCGCTGGCATGGACGGGGAGGACAAGGAGCAAAAACCGTAGCCTTGCTCTTTGCTGATGCCGCACTCAGCGCTGGTAAATATATCCAGGCTTTTCCCGAATATGGTCCAGAAAGAATGGGAGCTCCAGTCCAGTCGTTCAACCGTCTGAGTGATAAACCTATTTTAGTCCATTGCCAGGTGAGTTCGCCAAAGATTGTGGCGGTGTTGGACCCCACTCTGATTGGAAAAATTGATGTTACTGCAGGGTTACCTGAAAATGGCATTTTGATTGTTAATACACCCGAAGACCCGAAGAATTTGCGAAAAAAATTAAAGTTAAACAGTGGCAAAATATATACCGTTGATGCCACGACAATTTCCAAAGAAACAATGGGTCGGGAAATGCCAAATACGCCTATGTTAGCCGCCGTAGTGAAAATTTCTAGGCTGATAGATTTTCAGTCTCTACTGAAAGACGCCAGAGAAAAATTGGAAGCAAAATTTAGAAATAGACCAGAAGTAGTAGTGGGAAACATCAAATCAATGGAAAGAGCCTATGAGGAGGTAAAAGGGGAGGTTAATTAAAATGATTAAGACTATTCATAAAAAAATCGTACTAGATGAAAACAATAGACCATCAGAGGTCATTATTAATTATGACGAATGGAAAGAGATTGAACAAATATTGGAATGCGGTCGAAAGATTATGCATCGGGAAAAATTAAAGGAATATGTTGGAATATTACATATAAAGGAGGACCCTTTATGTTTCCAAAGGAGAATAAGGGGTGAGCTGCAACAACTTTTGTATTAGGGGCAACTTTAATTACAAATGATAAAGGGTTTTCATCTGTCAAAGAAATTCAGATAAAATCCATATTTCAAAGAGGTGAGGAATGAATGAAAGTACAAAATTACCTGGCTGGAAAGAATTACCCACTGGTTGTCTTCTCCTGGAACCTGGTTCAGCTGAGAAATTTGAAACGGGTGACTGGCGAAGTCTACGACCAGTTCACCATTCCGAAAAATGTACTAACTGTCTGATTTGCTGGATTTATTGCCCTGACTCTTCAATTATTGTTAAAGATGATAAAGTTGTGGGTATTGACCTGGCTTACTGTAAGGGCTGTGGCATCTGCGCTAAGGAATGTCCACCTAAGATTCAAGCAATCACTATGGTTCCAGAAAGCGAATTTAAAGAATAGAAAGAAAGAAAACGAAACCACGGATTAAACGGATTAGACGGATTAAGTAAATCCAAAATCAAGAATAAAAAAAGGAGCAAGAAAAGTTAAATTTTTAAATTTTGGATTGCTTGTCTTCCGTCCCGATGGCCATCGGAACGGAGGAGGATGAATGGTTTTGATTCTTGATATTTATTTGATGTAATCCGTTTCATGCCTGGGGCAGATCCGCCTTTGGCGGAAAATCTGTCAAATCTGTGGTTACAGAATTAAAGTGAGAAAGTTAGGAGAAAAAGATGAAGATTGTAGCTAAAACTGGAAACGAAATTATGGCTGAAGCGATGCGTCAGGTAAATCCTGATGTAGTGGCCGCCTATCCCATTACCCCGGCTACCGAAGTTGTCCAACTCTTCGCTAGTTTTGTCGCCGATGGCTTGGTAGATACTGAATTTGTACCTGCGGAAAGTGAACACAGCGCTATGAGCGCTTGCATTGGAGCCGCATCGGCTGGGGGAAGGGTGATGACTTCTACTGCCTCACAGGGACTAGCATTGATGTATGAAGTCTTATATATTGCCGCAGGCTTGCGATTGCCCATTGTTCTCTGCGAAGTTAACCGGGCTTTGTCTTCGCCAATTAACATTCACTGCGACCACTCGGATACAATGGGTGCCAGAGATTCTGGCTGGATTCAATTATTTTCCGAGAATTCACAAGAGGCTTATGACAATGTAATCCAGGCAGTGAAAATTGCAGAGCATCCAGAAGTTCTTTTGCCGGCAATGGTGACTACTGATGGTTTTATTATCAGCCATGCGATGGAAAGGATTGAAATTCTTGATGATAATGAGGTAAAAACATATCTCGGCGAGTATAAACCAAAACATACCTTACTTAATATTAAACAGCCAATCACTGTTGGTGCTTTAGATTTACAGGATTATTATTTTGAACATAAGCGGGCTGAGATTCATTCCATGCAAAATGTTTCCAAGGTAATCCTGAATGTAGGAGAAGAATTTGGTAAGAAATTTGGACGGAAATACGGGCTCTTTGAAGAATATAAAATGGAAGACGCCGAAATGGCAATAGTGGCTTTGGGTTCAACAGCCGGAACAGCAAAAGTAGCCTGTGATGCGGTTCGGGAAAAAGGCCTAAAGGCAGGTGTTTTTAAGGTCAGAATCTTTCGTCCCTTTGCCGCTCAGGAAATTGCCGAGAGTCTTAGCCGAATGAAGGTGATTGCGGTGCTTGACCGGTCTGATTCCTTTAGTTCTCAAGGTGGACCGCTATTTACTGAAATCCGTTCTGCACTTTACGAAGCAAAGCAAAGACCTCTAACCGTAAATTATGTTTATGGACTGGGGGGACGAGATATTAATGTAGAACAAATCAAAGAGGTCTATAGTGACCTTAAGGACACCGTTACAAAAAACAAGGTTGAATCTTTGGTAAACTATTTAGGAGTGAGAGAATAATGGCAAATTTGAGAGAATTAGTCAGAAGAGGTGAATTTCTTTCTGGTGGACATAGAGCGTGTGCTGGCTGCGGCTCAACAATTATTGTTCGTCAGATTTTGGCAGCGGCAGGGAAAACACCGGTAGTTTGTGCCTGTGCTACTGGTTGTCTGGAAGTAGTCACCACCATTTTTCCTTATACTGCCTGGAAGGTTCCTTTCATTCATAATGCTTTTGAAAATGCTGCCGCCACCATCAGTGGTGTAGAAGCGGCTTATAAAGCTTTAAAGAAAAAAGGTAAGATTGCTGAGGAAATAAAATTTATTGCTTTTGGTGGAGATGGTGGAACTTATGATATCGGAATTCAGGCTCTCTCCGGGGCAATTGAGCGTGGGCACAATATGCTCTATGTTTGCTACAATAATGAAGCATATATGAACACCGGTATCCAACGTTCTGGGTCTACACCAAAAGGAGCCCATACTACTACCAGTCCGGCTGGAACCGTTATTCCAGGAAAACAACAGTCAAGAAAAGATTTGACCGAAATAATCGCCGCTCACGACCCACCTTATGCGGCTCAAGCCTGTCCCAGTTACTGGAATGATTTAGTCACTAAAGTAGAAAAGGCTTTGAGTTTCAATGGGCCTACTTTTATCAATATCCTTCAGCCTTGCCGTTTGGGTTGGGGCTATCCACCAGAAGACACCATAGAAATTGGAAGATTGGCAGTAGATACTTGCATTTGGCCTATATATGAAGTTGAAAATGGTAAGTATCGTATAACCCACAGACCTAAGGAGAAAAAACCAGTAATTGAGTTTCTGAAAAAGCAGGAACGATTTCGCCACCTCTTCTTAGCGGAAAATACACATTTTCTTGAGGAAATTCAGAGAGAAATAGATATTAAATGGGAGAGACTTTTAGCGTGCGTTGTATAAGAATTTTAAAATGCAGATTGCAAAATGCAAAATGCAAAATGAAATAAGGAATACCTTATCGCTTATTACAAAATGAAAGAAAGGAGACGGTTTTTAGTTTTACAATTTGCATTTTACAATTTTCATTTTGCAATGGAGCGAAGCGACGAGGAGGTAATAAGAAGTTGCCAGTAGAAAATGTCAATGTCTTTGAAGATGATTTTTGGGCTATCAGTGAACTTCTCAATCAACTCTTGAGGAACACTAATTCCAACTGTGTCCTCTTGATTGATAAGGCAGGACAACTGATTACCAGTGCCGGGGATACCACTAAGCTTGATACCACATCCTTTGCCTCGCTTTCCGCGGCTGACTTCGCGGCCACTAGCCAATTAGCCTCTCTGGTAGGAGAGAAAGAGTTTTCTACCTTGTTTCATCAAGGCGAAAGAGAAAATATTTATGTCGCTTCAATTGAAGCGAGAGTGATGTTGGCTGTGATTTTTGACCAGCGCACTACTCTTGGACTGGTGCGGGTGAGAGTAAAAAAGACGGTTGAGGATCTAGGAAAACTCTTTAATAATATCTTTGCTAAATTGGAAGGTCAGGCAAAACCCGAAGCCAAGTTAGGCGCTGAATTTACTTCTGAAGCCGAAAGTGAATTAGACCAACTCTTCCGATAGTAGAAAAATTTGTATAACTGATGTCCCAAATCGGACGTGCAAATTATTAGGAGACATTCTATAAAAATGCTTGATTATATTCATGCGGACATAGCATCGGTGGCAGGGATTACAGAGAGAAGAGTGATTTGTTAATCAGCGTAATCGTAGTTTCCGCCCTAAGGGTCAGCGGATCCGCCTGAGGTGGAGACAATGTACAAACAAGTATAATGAATATTATACCAGGAGGTTTTGGATGTCAACACTTTTAGAAAAGATTGAAAAAGAGTTAAAACTACCAAGGGAATATTTAAAAGAAGAAGAACTTGGAAAATTTATGGAAATTGAACTAAAAAATAAAGTCTTGGAAATTGCTAAACTAGCTCAAAAATACGGAGTTAATTCTTTTGACGAATTATGGGAGCAGATTGAAGCAGGTAGAATATCTGAATCGCAATGTTTTGATGACCTTACCCGGCTGGAATATTTAGAGATTGAAAAAGAAAAAATCCAAAGACTCATAGAAGAAGAAAGGCATGAACACTCGTGAACGAATATACCAAAAACTTTCTGATATTGCCTTAGGAGAGTTCTCTGATTTAGTAGAGGGTGTAAGATTTGTGGAGGGAAAACTGCGGATATTTTTAAACGATAATAGTGTTATGGATATCTGGATTTCTGAGAAAAGAAAAGGGGTATATGCCTATCACTGGGAAAGAAAACTTATTGACGGAACAATCTACAGACATAATAATATACCTGACAGAGAGGCAAGACAACTTAAGACATTTCCAAAGCATTTTCATAAGGAGAAAGAAGAAAACATTGCTGAAAGTGAGATAAGCGATGTCCCGGAAGAGGCATTGAGAAGTTTTCTATTATTTGCTAGAGAGGTTATAAAAAGAAAGTAGAAAAATGACAAAAATATTTGGCAGGCCGGGTTGAAATCATATTATTATCCGGGTACTGTCAAAAATAGTATGATAGATATGGAGGATTTTCATAGGTAGGAGTATGCTGATGTGTTTGCCTGTCTGGGCTTGGGCTATTTCAGAAGCCCCGCCCAGACAGGCAGGAGAAGAGAAGTC